>CAZIWQ010000133.1:0-8628 GCA_964542355.1 uncultured Armatimonadia bacterium | reverse complement strand
TCGATGCGCATGCCTCCGAGCGGCGCGCTGCCGCGAAGCAGCTCGCCGACGCGCTGGCGGAGGCCGGAATCTCGGCCTGAACGGAACGGGACGGGACGGAACGGCTGGGCTCACCACGGAATACACGGGACACACGGAAACGGCGGGAATGGCAGGATCGACAAGGGTGGGGGCGGGGGGAGTCGGGCAAGCCGCCTCGATTGCGGCGGGCACACAGCCACCTGCCTCCTCTACCTTCGGCGTTCCCTCCCTGCCGTTTCCGCGTATTCAGTGTGTTCCGTGGTCATCTTGGTCGTTCGGTGGTCAGGCCTCTGCGGCCTTGGCTGTCAGTTGCTGCACGATCGCGCTCAGGCGCTCCATGCGGTCGGGGATCGGCAGCTTCTGCGGGCACTTCTCGACGCACGCGCCACAGGCGGTGCACACCCCCGGGTCCTTCTTCCCCGGGCCGAACGTGTTGGTGATCATCTTCTCGGCGCTGGCGACACCGAACACGCTGTGCAGTTGGTACATGCTCATGGCGGCGGAGACGGGCAGCTCCTGGGGGCAGGCCCCGGCGCAGTAGTTGCAGTTCGTGCACAGCGGCTCCCCCCCCGTGAACTCCTCGAAGGCGGCGATGAAGCCCTCGCGCTGGGCGGGGGTCATCGGCTGCTCGAGGCTGGCGACAGCCGCGTTCTCCTCGAGGTGGGCGATCTCATTCATCCCGGAGATCACGGTGGTGATCCCGGGGGTCCCGAGCAGGAAGCGCAGGGCGATCTGCTGGACGGGCAGGCCGGCGAGGTCCGGAAGCGCCCGGGCGAACGCCTCGGATTGACCGGTCAGCAGGCCCCCGCGGAGCGGACCCATGATGCAGACGCCGATCCCGTGTTCGCGGGCGTACTCCACGACCTTCTCCATGGCCCGGTCGTTGAAGTTGTAGTAGATGGTGATGAAGCGGAAGTCCTCGACCGCGGTCAGCCACTTGATGATGTTGTCGGCCTTGCCGTGAGAGGTGGTGCCGAGGTGCTTGACGAGCCCCTGGTCACGCGCTTCACGCATCGCCTGGAGAGGCGAGTCGGAGCCGACACAGGCGGCCTCGAAGTGGTCATCAGCACTCATGTCCCACAACTGGTAGAAGTCGAGCCACTCGAGACCGAGGCGCTGGAGCGAGTTCTCGATGCAGCGCCACATGTCGTCGCGCGTGCTGATGCCGAGGCCGCGGTCGACCTTCGGCTCCCCGGCCCGGGGCTGGGCTTTCGCCGACACCACGATCTGCTCGCGCGGCACGCCGGCAATCGCCGCTCCCGTCCACGTCTCGGCATTGTCATCGAACGCCTTGAAGCTGTAGGCGGAGCCGACGTCGAAGTAGGTGAGCCCCAGCGGGAGCCCGTGGGCGATGATCTCGGCGGCGTTCTCCTTGCCCTTGAACCGCATGGTCCCAAACCCCAGGGCTGAGACCTTGATGCCTGTGTTGCCGACCTCTCGGTACTGCAAGGTATGTCCCTCCAGTGGTCCTATCAGGGGAACGAAGGGTCTGCCGGGACGGCTTCCCAGCCGGTAGCCGGCATGACGCGGGTTAGATTGTCGACGAGAGACCCGGCCGAGAAGGCCACTGCCGGCCGGGTCTCTAGCGGCGAGACGGCTGTGAGTGGCTTCTGCGGGCCTCTGAGCGTAGCCTCGCGGCCTCCGAACGACTTCTCGGCCGCTCTTCTACTGCGCGGCCTCCTCGGCGCACAACTGGTCCATGATCGCCGCCAGCCGCGCCATCCGCTGGGGGATGGGCAGGCGCTGCGGACACTTGTCAACACACGTCCCGCAGGCGACACAGCGCGTGGGGTCGTGGCGCTCCTTGCCGCGGATCGCGGTGATCAGGTGCGCGGCGTTCTCCATCTCGAAGACCTCGTGCAGTTGCCACAGGGCCATGGCCTGGGGGATGTAGAGGCCCTCGGGACACGCACCCATGCAGTAGCGGCACCCGCTGCAGAGGGTCTCGCCCTTGCTGAATTCCTGGAACGCGGCGATGAAGCGCTGGCGCTGGTCGGCGGTCAGCGGCGCCTCGAGGTCGGCGACCCGGGCGTTCTCCTCGAGGTGGGCGACCTCGTTCATGCCGGAGAGCACGGTGGTGACGGCAGGGTTGGAGAGCAGAAAGCGCAACGCGAGCTCCTGCACCGGCAGCTCGGCCAGCTCCGGCAGGGCCCGGGCGAAGGCCGTGGACTTGCCGGTGAGCACGCCCCCGCGGAGCGGACCCATGATGGCGACGCCGACGCCGTGCTCGCGGGCATACTCCACCGCGCGTTCGGGGGCGCGGTCACTGAAGTTGTAGTAGACGGTGATGAACTCGAAGTCGGGGTTCTCCTGCAGCCAGCGGATGATGGTGTCCACCTGTCCATGGCTGGTGAACCCGATGTGCTTCACCAGGCCCTGCTCCTTGGCCTCGCGAATCGCCTGCAGGGGTGAGTTCGGGCCCTGGCAGCCGACGGCGTACTGCGCGTCATCGTTCATGCCCCAGATCTGGTAGAAGTCGAACCATGCGACCCCGACGCGCTGGAGTGAGTTCTCGATGCACTGCCACATCTGGTCGCGGGTGGAGATGACGAGCGCCTTCTCCACCTGGGCCTCCCCCTCGGCGGTGTGCGCTTTGGAGCTGAGCACGAGCTGCTCGCGCGGGATCCCGGCGATGGCGGCACCGGTCCACGACTCCGAGTTCTCGTCCGTGGTCTGGAAGCAGTAGGCGGCCCCCAGGTCGAAGTAGTTGAGGCCCAGCTCCAGCCCGCGCGCGATGATCTCCGCGGCGTTGTCCCGGCCCTTGAACCGCATGGTCCCGAAGCCCAGCGTCGAGATGTCGATGCCGGTGCGCCCGATCTGACGGTGCTGCACTGCACAGACCTCCACACACAATACCGGAGACGAAGCCAGCAAGGCCCCACCAGTGTCAGGGTCGTCGTGCCCGGCAGCGGGCGAGCCCAGACGGGAGTTCACGTCAACTGGAGGGGACTGGCCGACCGCGTCTCCGAGGGTGCGCTTGATAGGATGCTCGGGATAGCTTAGGCCAAGTCCGCGGCCGCGTCAACCACCTGTGGAGCGGAAGCGGCGTGGGGGACGAAATACCTGGTCACATTCCGCCCCGGAGGGGAACTTTCTTGCCCCCTGGAGCGTCTGAATAACTAGTCGAGCAGGCGGGGCCAGCCTCCCTACGGGGCACACGCCAGGGCGCAGGAAGGCCTCACCCTCCCTCCTTCCAGAGCCATGAAACCAGGCCCCGCCTGTCTTTGCGACTACTGACGGCGCCTCCGAGCAGACACCAGGCCAGCCCCCCGGAGATGCGGGTGTGATGTCACAGTTCGGGGACGGCCTCCGGAGAAGTGGTGGTCTACGGTGAACGCAATCGTCGCGGCAACGATCATGCTACTGACAGTCGCCTGTTCCTCCAGCCTGGCCCAGACCTCGAACCTGGTACAGGTCCCCGCGGGCCGGGGGAATGTGTTGGCACTGATACCCCTCAACAACATCAGCCCGGCTCTCGTCGCACAACTGCTCGGAGGCGTCGTCATTTACGATGTTGGCCCGGGTGGGGCCGGCTATGGTGGCGCGACAGGTGGCCGGCGGGGCGCGCGCTCCCGCAACGGAGGCTACGGCGGCACGACGTCCGGAGCCTACGTCGGCGGCGGCGCACCCTATACGACCCCCTATCCCTACCACAGCCCCACGCAGGGCGCCGGTGCTCTCCTCCCCCGGAGTTGGTGATCGCCGCCGGTTCCGGTTGCCGTAGTCGCATGCCGTAGCCATACCGATCGCGATGTACCTGCAACCGCGGACAGTCATACTGTCCCCTCTCCCCGAGCGCCGTCCGGCCATCTGGCCGGACGGCGCTTGTTTGTAGGAGGTGCCGCCGGTCCGGCCGCGAAGCCATACTCAGGCCGCGACCGGCGCTGCGACGGCCACGCAGGTCGCGCTGAGACATGCCACAACAGGAGGCTACGCATGGGACTGACCATCGGTGTCTGGGGCACTGACCATCCCCACGCGGGTGGGCACCTCGCCGCACTCAAGGCCACCGCGCGCATCGACAAGCTGCTGATCTGGGATGCCGACCCGACGCGCGCCCACGCGGCCGCGGCAGACTGCGCCGGGGCGGAGGCCATCCCCGATGTCGCTGCGCTGCTGGAGCCGGGGGCGGTGGATGCCATCGTGATGCTGCTTGCGACGCGCGAGGCGGGTGCGGCGACATGCCGCGCCCTCGAGGCCGGGGTGTATGTCTACGGCGACAAGCCGGGGGCCCTCACCCCCGCCGAGATGCGCGCGATCGTGGCGGTGGCCGACCGCACCGGTGCGCACTTGTGCCCCTGCTATGCGTGGCGGGTTGATCCGACCGGGCGCGAGATCAAGCGCCTGCTCGACGACGGGGTGCTCGGCGACGTGTGGTCGTTCCAGGGCACGTGGCTCACCTCCCAGGTCGCGCTGCGCGGCCCCGCGAACTGGCTGTTCCATCGCGCGGTCTCCGGCGGCGGCATCCTCGCCTGGCTGGCGTGCCACTGGATTGACTTGCTCTCCCACCTGCTGGGGCCGGCAACCGTGGTCTCGGCGATGGTCGCGACACAGTGCGGCGAGGCGATTGATGTCGAGGACACGGCCTCGGTAGTGATGCGTCTCGGGTCCGGCGCCATCGGGGTCGTCCGAGCGGGCTACAGCCACAAGCCCTTCTCCGGCTACGATGACCAGGACCTGCACCTGAGCTTCGAGGGCAGCCGGGGCTCCCTCTACTGGCCGCTGGGCAAGCGGGAGGGCTACCGGCTGCGCACCGGCCACCCCGCCTATGCGGGCCTGTCGAAGCGCTGGGTCAAGCTCGAGAAGGACCCGCCGGTCGGCGGCGGCTACTCGCCCGACTTCCTCGACGCCTTCCTGCAGTCTGTCGTCGATCGCTCCGCGCCACCGGCGACCGAGCGCGATGCGCTCTACGTGCTGGAGGTGCTGGAGGCTGCCTACCGGTCCTCCGAGGAAGGCCGGCACGTGGCGGTGACGGCAGGAGCGTAGGAGCGTAGGAGCGTAGGAGCGTAGGAGCGTAGGAGCGTAGGAGCGTAGGAGACGGCCGACGGCGACCTACCCCCCGGCCCCCTCCCCACGGGGAGGGGGAGGAACGACGGACGGAGGACGGCGGGGCCGTTGCCGCGTGTCGGGCCGGGGGCGAGGCATGCCGTCCGCCGTTCCCTCACCCCTCGCCGCTCGCCCCTGCCGTTTGCGTCGTGGTGACCAGAGGATGGCATACTGCCAGACGATCAGAGTGAACCAGGGAGGCCATACGCCATGGCAAGCAGTCTCGCGGGGCAGGTTGCGATCATTACCGGGGGGAGCAAGGGCTACGGAACGGGCATCGCGGAAGCACTGAAGGCCGCCGGTGCCGACGTCTGGATCACAGCTCGCGATGAGGCCGTGCTGCGAGCCACCGCCGAGCGGCTCGGGGTGAAGTGGGTCCGGGCCGATGTGTGCCGCGGCGCCGACTGGGATCGGGTGTTCGAGCAGGCCGTCGGGGCTGACGGCCGCCTCGACATCCTCGTCAACAACGCCGGCGCCGGCGTCAGCATTGCACCCACGGACCGGCAGACGGACGCTGACATTGAGCAGTCGATTGCGGTGAACCTCACCGGTGCGATGCTGGGGTGTCGGCGTGCGGCCACGGTCATGAAGAGGCGGCAGTCGGGCACGATCATCAATGTCTCGAGTGTCTGCTCGCGGCAGGCGTGGCCGGGCTTTGCGATCTACTCCGCCGCCAAGGCCGGCCTGGATCAGTTCTCGAAGTGCCTGTACACGGAGTTGCGTGCCTCCGGGGTGCGGGTAACCAGTCTGATCCCCTCGTGGGGAGCGACGGAGTTTGGGGCCGCGGCAAAGCTGCCGGCCCGCAGCGCCGAAGACAACGCCCGCTGCATCCAGCCGCGCGAGCTGGGCGATCTCGTCGTCACCATCTGCTCGCTGCCCCCGCACCTGGAGATCCAGGACCTCACGGTATGGCCGCTGATCCAGGAGGTCATCCCGCTGTAGACATGGGACTGCGCATCCAGCGCGGCCAGTGGCTTGTTAAGGATGAGTCTGGTGGTTCGAGGGACCAGCAACTCACCTGGATGAGGCATGCCGTTCAGCCCCTTTCAGGGGCTCTACGACCAACGGCCCTACCCCAGGGCCGACCTGGCTACAACGGCTGCCCCGGTGGGCTTACGGGACGGTGGCGTCACCAGCACAATCACGCTCAGCGCAGTCCGCGCCTCCCCGAGGGTCGTGACACACGGCCACCAATCCTGTAGAGTATCTCCATCACGGTACTTGAGGAGTGCCTGTCCCATGGGACACCTGCGGCTGCGTACCTGTCTGCTTGCGGTACTGGTGTCGGCGCTCGGACACGCGGCGGGAGCCGCCGGCGGAGGAGAACAGCAGCCATGAGATGGGTTGCCGGAATCCTGGGAGGGCTTGTCTTGACTGTCCACGCGGGCGCTGCGAGCGCCCCCCACCGCGTTGTGACGTGGTCGGCCGTGTGCCTGCTGGAAGGCACGCAGTACCAGAACCGCGAGTACGTGCTCGACATGGCGAGGCAGGCGTGCGGCCGCACGCGCGGCGACCTGGTCGTGCTCCCGTTCACACCCTTCATCACCTTCCGTGAGGAGCGTGCGGAGGCTGACCTGGCGGCCTTTGCGGCCCTCGCGCGTGAGCACAGGACCTACCTGGCGTTGGCGCTCACAGAGATGGCGGGCGACACCGTCCATGCGACCTCCGTGCTCCTCGATCGCGCCGGGAAGGTCGCCTGCAAGTGGCGCAAGACGCATCGGCTCGCCGACGAGGATGTCGCCCCGGGGGACAGCCTGGAGGTCTACCGGACCGACTTCGGGGTGATTGGCGCCACCATCGGAACGGACTTCTACTTCCCGGAGGTCTATGAGGTTCTGCGCATGAAGGGTGCCGAGGTCCTGCTGTGGCAGGACTTCCCGGAGCGGCTCCGCGATCACAGTGGCTGGGAGCCGCTGCTGACGGCGCGTGCCTTCGACAGCCACTGCCACCTGATCACGGCCACCTACGCCGATCCGCGCACCTACATCACGAACCGCTACGAGCTGGGAATGCAGGGCGCCGCGTTCGGGCGCAGCATGATCCTCAACCGCGTCGGTGTGCCCATCGCCGACACCGGCTACGAGGAGGGGACGGCGACCGCGATCGTGGACCTCGACAAGCGCAAGCTGGACCCGTACGATCCGTGGGTGCAAAGCGAGAACTGCTTCTTCGTCAACTGTGTGGGTGACCGCACGGCGTTTCGCCCCGTCGCCGCGCCCTGGGAGCCGCCGCCGCGGCCCCGGTATGCGAAGCGTACAGCGCGCCTGGCCGTCGTGTCGATGTGGGGCCGCAACATGTGGGTCAACGAGAAGCTCCCCGCACGGCTGCTCGAGCTCCTGGACGAGGCCGCGCGGGCAAACCCCGACATTGTCCTGTTCTCCGAGAATGGGGCGCGCGAGGAGGACCCGACGACGCGCCAGGCGTTTGAGCTAGTGGCCGAACGCGCTAGGCGCATGCACGCCTACATCGTGATCGGGGGGCTGGGGAACAAGGATCAGTTGAGCATCGCGCGCGTGTGGGATCGCGAGGGCAACCAGATCTACGGGCAGCCACTGTACTGGGTCAAGGGCTTCCCGGAGATCAAGGTGTTCGACACTGATTTCGCCCGTGTGGGCTGCCACTCGTGCGGCGACCTGTACACGCCGATGTTCGACCGCACGATGGCGGTGCAGGGGGCGGAGCTGATTCTGGACCCCAGTCAGATGTGGGGGCCCAGCGGCCGCGTCAACGAGACGATGCTACGGGCGCGAGCGCTGGACAACGGGGTGTGGATGGCCTGCGCCCACTGGAACTCGTCGGACCCCGGCCTGCGGAGCGTCATCATCGACCCCTATGGGCAGGTCATGGCAGCGACCAGGTTCCAGCACGAGGGGGTCATCACTGTCGACATCGACTTTGACGACCAGCGCGTCTACTACGAGGGGCTCAAGGCCGAGCAGCCCAAGCGGGGGACGAGCGATATCCCGAGCTACTTCAGCGAAGACATCCCCGAGCAGAAGCCGGGATGGCGTGCCATGATGCTGGCGCAGCGGCGTCCGGAGCTGTATGGCATCATCCCCAGCGTCAATGATGTGATCATGAGATACCGACCCGAGAAGGGGCCATGGTAGGCCCCGGTCCGGGCCCACTCACACCCGGTTTCACCCGTGCATGCGGGCGCCGGCGGTGTCCGTCGGTGGTGCCGATGGTACCGGGCGCCCACCCACCCCTTTCAGGAGCCGACTGCCACGATGCGGACACTGCAGCCATCATCGCCACCCACCGCCGCCCGCCGGCGTCTGACCCCCCGCACCCCGCGCATGAGTTTGTCGCAGGTGTGCGTGGTCGTCGCGGGCATGCTCGGGGTCGTGCTCCTCAGTGGTGGCTGCCGCGGTCCGCGGGTGCAACCCGCGGCCGCACTCTCGGCCACCCCACCGCCCTCGGCGCAGGTAGCGGCCCCCCCCCCCCCCCCCCCCCAGCCCCCCCCCGCCCCCCCGCCCCCCCCCCCGGCGGGGCTGGCGGCGGCCCCCCCAGTCGCTCCCGAGCCGCGGGGCTGCGGGGGACAGGCGAGGGCCGAGGTAG
>CAZIWQ010000132.1:0-10472 GCA_964542355.1 uncultured Armatimonadia bacterium | reverse complement strand
CCAAGCGCATGCTGGCGCACGCAAAGCGGTCCCCCGGCCTGGAAGCCAGGGAGCATACCAGGGAGGAGCGCAATGCGTTCGTCCAGAAGGCGGTCGACCGCGGGATGCGCGCCCAGCTCCGGAGCGGAAGTCTCGTGACGGGACAGCGCTATGTCGCCCTGGAAAACTTCCCGAATGCGCCAAAAGTGAAAATCGACTGGACGAAATCCCCGCCGGAGCTGCCTGTCATGCCCAGCGGCATGCAGGGCGACCCGCCGCTGATCGCGCTCGCGCAGAGGACCTTCGGGAAGCGCTGCGTGGTGTGCCCTCTGGGCTATGACGTCGAGGCCAACGCAGCGGTGCTCGGCGAGGAGTTCGCGCGCGGGCTCGCGGACGACCGGCGGCGCGCCGTGGCGGCGCGAGGGGAGCTGCCCGAGAGTGACATTCTGGCGTGGGGGCGGTCGAAGTCATGGGCTGTGTGGTTCGAGCGCCAACTGAACCGGCGCGGCTACCGCTTCGACCCACAGACGGTGGCGGTGCACGCTCTCGGAGAGGACTGGTGCGGCTGCGCGGCGACGTTCCCGATCCACATGAGCCGGGCCTTGGGGCTGAAGACGCCGATCTGGCGCCGCTTCGACCTGATGAACCCGGACTGCAGCAAGCTGCTGCTCGAGGCGACACCGATCGAGCAGAACCTGCCGCTGCCGGGCGATATCCGCCTGCTGATCGTGCAGTCGGCACACGGGCGGTATGTCGCGCAGCTCTGGGAAGGGCAGCACGGCCTGTGGGAGTGGCCACACACCGTGACAGTCCGGTTCGCAAGGCCCGCCGCGCGCCGCGTCGGAACCGGCGGCCAGTACTACCAGGACCGGCCGCAGCAGACAGTGGAGCTATCCGTCGGCTGTGGCGGGCACACGCCCCATCGCGCCGACCTGTTGATGGCCGAGCCGGACGTGTCGCTGGACGAGTTCAAGGCAGCTTTGCTGGCCGGGGAAGTCACGGCGGCCGCGAAGTAGGCGGGGGCTCGTACGGGCCGTCATCGTCCTGCACAGGTCCCCCGAATGTGAATCGCTGGCTTTGGCAGCGGTGGGCGTGGGCTACTCTCACAGGCCCTGGGGCGCAGCCGACATGGACGACCCCGGCACCTCGCTCGCTCCCGTGGAGTTCACGAATCCACTGGACCCGAGCGCATCTGGGCAGGCGTCCTGAGGACGCAGCTCGCCAGGTCGGTCTCTCGCTACGCGGAGGGGGTAGGTCACCACGTGAGGAGCAGTCTGTCGTGGACGATCTCATCTTCCAGCGTGTCGCCGCTCATCTGGAACCGCCTCAGCATTGAGCGGCCACAGTCGACAAGAGCCTCGCGCTCGAACAGGCCGTCTGGGACCAGGACACCGCACGCGTGTCTCCCCGACTTCTTCTTCCCATCGATGGACATGGCCACGTAAGCCCCCCGCTCCTTGCACCCCGCGATCGCCCGGTACAGGCGCTCGATGCTGAACCCCTGCGCGCCATACAGTATGGCCTGTGTGTCCACATACGGGGGGTCGCAGTAGACGAGGTCGCCGCGCTGCGCCATGGCCATGATCGGCTCGAAGTCAGAGTAGAGGAAGGTGGCATGCTTGGTGCGTTCGTGCCATGCGTCCACCCGGGCAGCGAACGAGCCCGGTGAGATCGGGCGATGGCAACCGCACGGAGTGCTGATGAACCCGTCCGCCCGCCGGAAGCGCACGACCCCTCCGTAACAGGCACGTGAGATGAACACCAGGTCTGCCGGATTGGGGCATCGATTGTAGGATGCCTTGATCTCCTCGTATGCCTGCACAGCATCGCCTGCGGTGAAGTGCTGCCACCTGTCGCGGTACCAGGCCTTCAGGCATTCCGGGTCGCTCTTCAGGGCGTTCCAGATCCCGACCAGGGGCTCGAGCGCGTCCCCTGCGACCGCTGCGGAGGGCCCGAGTGTGGCCAGCACCGCACCCGTGCCCAGGAACGGCTCGAAGTACGTGCCGTGCTGGTGTGGGAAGTGCGACACGATCTCACAGGCAAAACGGTGCTTGTTGCCCACCCACTTCAGCAACTGCTTCGGCGGGGTCGCACGGAGTCCGCTGTAGGGCCGTGCCAGCCCGGAATCATCTAGCGATAGCTGGGTCATCTTGCCCCCGTCTCGATGCTGCAGGCCATCTACCATTATCCGGCTTTGGGATATGGGTCTGGCCCGTTACATACTAAGCCTGACACAGGGTGGTGCTTCATGTCAACTGCCATGCACTCAACAGAACGGCAGGAACTGCGCAGGCTTCTCCGCGAGCTGCGCATCGCCGCGGGTCTGCGGCAGAGCGACCTTGCCACGCGTATCGGGCACCCCCAGTCGTTCGTGAGCAAGTACGAAACGGGAGAGCGCCGCCTGGACCTCATTGACACTCGCGAGGTCTGCCGCGCGCTTGGCGTCCCCTTGGTACATCTCCTGCTGGAACCGGAACGCCGGATCGGGGAGGCTACCCATGAAGCCCAGCCCTGAGTTCGCCGCGCTCAACATGGAGTTCTGGGCCAACGTCCGGCTGATCAGCCAGAACGCAGGCTACACGAAGAGGGGCACCCACACCGTCGTGGCTCACGACGCCGAGGCGATGGCACGCGCCGTCGAGCGTTCGGGTCTGGACCCATCCTACCTCTTCCACGCAGTGCAGGGGCAACCGTCGCTGTCTTCCCAGCTCGAGAGGTACTTCGCCTACCGGGCTGAGGTGCTCAATGCCGTCGTCGAGCCAAGCCTGATGAGTGCCGACACCGCCCGAGCCGCGTATGAGGGACTGCGAACCAAGCTTGGCCCTTCCTGTCCCATACCCATGAACAAGCAGAAGGAGGAGAAGAGGGCCCCCTCCTACTTCACGGGGATCATCAACATGCTCATCGAGGCGAACTGCGCCGGCTACCCGGTGGCGTACGACCCGAGGCGCCTGACTGTCTTCACGGATGGTGGGCGTCCCCTCCGGACGCTTGCTCGGCGTGTGGACGGGTGCTTCCCCGCGACCGTAGACCCGATTGCGGTCTGGGAGACAAAGGAGTACTACTACACGACCACGTCTGGCAGCAGGGTGGCGGGCGCCATCTACGAGACCATCCTGGACGGGACTGAACTGCGCGAGCTCGCCGATGGCAAGGGTCGTCATGTACGGCACTATCTCATGGTCGATGGCCACTACACGTGGTGGGAGTGCGGGAGATGGTGCCTGTGCCGGATAGTGGACATGGTGCACATGGGATACGTGGACGAGGTGCTGTTCGGCCGGCAGGTCGTCTCGGACCTGCCAGCGCTCGTGCAGGAGTGGGTCGAGCAGGCACGGAATGCGGGCAAGCCTCCGGTCTCGGCGCGACCCCGACGGAGTCCCGCGCCCGGAAGCTCCACGCGCTCATGAGTGACGGGTTCTCGCAGACTCGCGCGACGCGGGTGCCTCGATGCCGACGATCATCTCTGCCAGCCGGCGTACCGACATCCCGGCGTTCTTCGCCGAGTGGCTTGTGGGGCGCCTGGCGGCCGCCTACTGCGACTGGTGGCACCCGTTCGCGCGCCACTGGCTGCGCGTGAGCCTTAGCCCCGCCGATGTCGCGGGCATCGTGCTGTGGACCCGCAACATCGCCCCCCTCCTCCCCCACCTCCCCGCGATCCGCCGCCAGTACCTGTTCTACGTCCACTACACCATCACGGGCTACCCGCGGGAGCTGGAGCCCGGGGTGATCGCGCGTGAGGCGGCTGTGCGGCAGGTCAAAGAGCTGGCGGGCACGTACGGGCCGGAGACGGTCATCTGGCGCTTCGACCCGATCGTGCTGACGCAGGAGATCGGCCCGGCCGACACCGTGGCGCGCTTTGCGGCGCTGGCGGCCGAGCTCGAGGGCGCGACGGAACGCTGTATCATCAGCTTCATGTCGCCCTACCGGCGCCAGGCGCGGGCGTTTCGGCAGGCCGGCCTGGTCGCCGCGACGCCCTCGCCCGAGCTGCGCCTCGACCTGGCGCAGCAGATCGGCACCCTCGCCCGCCGGCACGGCATGGCCGTCAGCGCCTGCTGCAACGCGGACATCCTGTCCGATGTGGTGGAACGGGCGCATTGTGTGGATGCCGATTTGCTGCGCCGCCTGGGGGCCTCGCTGCCGGCCCGGGTACCGGCGGCCCCCAGTCGCAAGCAGTGCGGCTGTGCGCAGTCGGTGGACATCGGGGCCTACGACCTGTGCGGGGGCGGCTGCGTCTACTGCTATGCCAACCAGGACCACGCGCTGGCCGACCGCAACCGGCTGCGTCACCGGGTGGAGCACGTGGGCCTGGCCGAGGCGTTCCTCACCCGCGATCCTCCCCCTGTGGCCTGAGGCCGACGAACAGCCGCGCCGTCGGTGAGGTGAGCGGATCGGTCGCGCCGCGGTAGGCGGCGGCGGCCAACACCCGGGCGGGCGTCTCGGAGCGCATCGCCTCCACCAGCACGCTCCCCGGGTCCGCCAGCATCGCGGCACGCAACTCGCGGGCCTCCTGGGCGAGCCGCTCCGGCAAGTCGGCAAGCGCCCGCCGCACGCCAAGCAGGGAGGCGAGGTACTGCTGCGGCGGCAGGCCGTCGCGCATCCCCCGTCCCGCCGCCGGCGCGGCGGGGTCACCCCCGGGGTCACGCGGCCCGACGAGTTGCCGCAACTGCCGGGCATCGCCTCGCGCCCCACTGTGCACGGCACGCACCTGCGGCCCCAGGTCCGGACTGCTGAGCACGGCCTGCTGCATGATCATGGCCTCCACCGCCGCACAGTGGTACGCCCAGGTGGAAGGGTACGCATCCTGCGGGAGTGGCGGCAGCGCGAGCGTCTCACCGACGAAGGGGTGGATCGATGCGCCGCTGGCCGTGGCCACTCTGACGCCGAGGCGCACCAGTTGATCCAGCGTTGCCAGGCAGGCCGCGGGGCCCGCACTGGCGAGCACCTGTCGCAGGGCCTCGATCAGCCAGGCACGGGTGAGCCGGGAGGGGGGCGTCGCGAGGCCGGCGGGCCAGCCGGCCGGCGCCTCGCCCTCCGAGGCATCCCCCGCCGCCTGCGCCAGGCCAAACACCACCGCGTGGTAGGGTGCCAGATTGTACAGCACCGCCCCCGGCTCCCGCCGCAGGTGCGCCGCCACTGACAGCTTCTCCTCCGCCTCGACCTGCCCCTCGGCCGTGAGTGGCAGCAGGACAGCCGCTTGGTCACCATCGAAATCGGCATCGAACAGCCGGCAGCACACGAGTGGCAGCCGCAGACAGGGCCCGTCGCACAGCGTGGGGCAAAGCGCGGTGATGCTCGTCGACTGCGTCGCCGGTGCCCGCCACACGAGTACCCGCTGCCCTGCCAGGCACTCCTCCAATGCGGCGCGGGCCTGCTCGTCGCGGGCAGCGAGGTGCCCCGGGCCGGCCTGGCGGCTCACCAGGGGGCCGAACAAGTGCCATGCCAGCTCCTCCGGAAGTCCGACCTGATCGGGGCGCAGGTCGGCCCCCGGGGCCAGCACCGCGCGCGCACTGAGCGCGACCGGGGTCCCGCCTCGCAGCGTCTCGGCGATGGGCAGGCTGGCGAGGTACCGTGCGACGCGGCGCGCCAGCTCCTCACAGGTCTGTTCGTCCCGGGTGGGCGCCGCGCCCGCGGCGAGCTGCCCGGACGCGCGTCGATTCGCCGCCACGAGGCCGGCAACTGCCTCGTCTTGCTCGTCCGTGATGCGGATGTGGGTCAGGAGGTGCTCCGGGGCCCACGGATGGGGCACCGGCACCGCCAGCAGGAGGTCAGCCGGCTCCGGCGCGGCGAGGCTCAGGGCCACCTGGTTGCCGTCGAAGCTGAGACGGATACCTCCCGCACGCAATTGGCGGCACAGCCGGTCGAACGCCGGCGCAGGCGGGGGGGCCTGCGCGAGGGCGCCGGCCGCGAGCCGCCGTGCGAGCAGCGACGCGTCCGCGCGCTCCTCCGACCGCGTGCAGTAGCACTCGCGGACGGTCTCGTAGGCACCACACGCCTGCAGGACGTAGCGCTCCAACTCACCCATGCGGCATCCGGGGCGCGGGGGGGGCGCCGGCGCCTGCTCCTCCTCCAGCCACGCCGAGAGCTTGGGGCGGGCACGATGGTCGAGCTTCCCCCAGTAGACGTATCCTACGGTGGATGGCTGCGCCAGCGCCGGGCCGGCGCAGCCGGCAATGAGGGGCGTCTGCCCGTCCGGGGACAGACCGGCCTGGGAGAGGCGGCGACGCACCTCGTCGGCGGAGGGCCCGGCGAACGGGGGGGCCACCACGGGCGTGCCCGTGATGTGCGCCACGTTGCCCAGTAGCGCCTCCCAGACCTGGCCGAAGTTGCGGCGCGCATGGATGCCGATGAAATCGAAGATCAGCTCGACCGGCCTGCCCTCGGGCGTGTGCGGCATCTCGGCGTCGGGCACGATCGCGGCCACGACCCCCTTCGTGCCGTGACGATTGGACAGCTTGTCCCCGACCTCGAGGGGGTCGGGGGAGGCGAGCTTGCGGGCACATGACTCACTGACCACGATCCCGTCCTCATACGTGAGTCCCTGCCAGTGGATGAATGCCGTGAGCAGGTTCCGGCCGGTCCAGGCCCCGCCGGTGGCCGGCTCATTGCCGCTTTGCACGAGTGCCGGCTCACGCTCGCCCAGGTCCAGCCACTGCCGCATCATGTTGACGCCCATGAGCTGGCGAGACCCATCATTGTGCTCGAGCAGGGGCACGCAGGCGGCGGTCAGGCCGAGGGCCGCACCGGGCTCATGGCTGCGGAGCACGAGGCGGCCCGCCGCGACCGCCGCCCCGGTCGCCAGGTGCAGGACCCGGCCGATGTTCGGGCCCTCCGGGGTCTCCAACAGGCAGACGCGGCCGATGTGGGAGGGATGCACCTCGCCGGCGGCGTCGGGCAGCATGAGGCGCCGCAGGTGCGTCTCGCGGGCCAGCCAGTTCGTCGTTGTGAGCGGCCCGCTGCCGGGCGAGCTCACCAGGAACTCCCGGATCCAGCGGTCCAGGGGGAGCCAGGCCTGGAGCAGCTCGGAGGTCCACTCCACCTCGGCCGGCGGAGCGACCAGGCGCGGGCCGATCTCCGCCAAGAGCTGCTCTCCCACGCAGCTCACTCGCGCCGTCGTCAGGTCTGCGCTGTCCGCCAGCATCACAACCGCGCGCTCGACGCCGTCAATCACGAAGGAGCCATCCTCCCGCGGGAAGGGGATCGCCCCGAACGACAGGGCGAGGCTCCCCTCAGGCGCTGCCACCACCAGCCGGAGGCGGCACGTGTCCGCCCCCTCCGGCGTGACGGTGTACTCCCTCACCTCGAACGCCGCGGCGAGTGCGCGCGGGAGCGTATCGCGGACAAAGGTCTCGTAGCTGGCAACGTTGGGGTGCCGGTCCATCACTCGTCCTCCCATCTGTCGGTCAGCCACTGGGTGGCGCTGTGTAGGCGTGACTTGACTGTTCCCAGGGGCAGTGCGAGCGCCTGCGCGATGTCCTTGAGCTTCATGCCGTCCATCCGCGCCATGCACAGGACGCGTTGCTTGTCGGCCGGTAGCTCAGCAACGAGCTCCAGCAGGCGGGTGGCCTGGTCGTGCAGATCTGACAACTCGTCCGCCGAGCGCGCCGTCGGCCCCTCGGTGGGACGGAAGCGCTCGAGGTTGAAGGTGTGCTCGTCTTCGTCGCCCTCGGTCAGAGGCAGTAGCGCGCGGCCCTGGTGGTCGCGGCGGTGGTTCAGCGCCAGGTTGGTGGCGATGCGGAGCAGCCAGGCCAGCGGCGACCCGCGGCCATCCCACTGCCCCGCGCGATGCCACAGGCGGTAGAGGGTCTCCTGCAACAGGTCATCGGCGTCTTCGGGCGTGACGTAGCGCAGGAGGTGGAGCCGCAGGGTGCGTTCGTGCCGGCCGGCAAGGGTCGTGAAGGCGCCCTGCTCGCCATGCTGGACTCGGACCATCAGTTCGGGATCAGAGCGGGTCATCGCGTCCCTCCGTCGTAGCTGACACACGAAGCGGCGGAAGGTTCACGCAGGGGGGTGGAGACGTGGGCAGCTACTTGCGGGTCCCGGCGGGGCCGGCGGGGGGGGCCGGCGGCTCGTGCCTCCGGCCGTCGCTGTCCGGCGCGCGCGGCGGCGAGGGCGCAGTCGTGTCCGGCTCGCGGGTGGGATGTGTCGCGGGCTCCTTGGTGCCGGGTTCCGCACGCTCCGGCGGAGGCGTGGTCTCATCCTCGCCCGCCGCGCGCTCTGGTGTCTCTCCGGGCTCGACGCTCTCGCCCGCCACCGGCGGCTCCGGCGCGCGCGCGGGCCGCACGGTGACTCGCACGGTTACCGTGTGCCTGCCGTCAGAGCTGGACACCCCGTCGGGCATGATCATTGGCACGCGGTAGGACTTCGTGCCCCGCAGGTTCTCGATGTTGACCAGCTCGGTCTTCACCGCAGTGACGGCTCGCATGGGCTCGGGACGCCCGCGGAGGGCCACCGCGTCGGGGTCGACGCGGACATCGCTCACGCCGTACCCGGATGCCGGCGGGCCCACCTGCGCGCGAACCGGTACTCGTCCGGTGATCAGCCTGGTGACACGAACCTCAACCGTAACGTGGGGCGGATCGAACGCGATGCCGGGGATCGGCGTCTTGTTTGCATCCCGGGCGACGGGGGCGAGAACGAACGCACGGTAGACGTCGAGACCGCTGATGTCGACACGCACGGTCACCTGGCGGATGCGCTCCACGATCCCGGCCGCACCGATCACGCGCACCTGTGAGGGGCGGATGCTGGGCGCGCCCGCGAGCTCATAGCCGTCGGCCAGTTTGCCCACCAGCACGGGGACGACATCGGCACGCCCCGCCGCCCGGCGGTCAAGCCAGACCTGCGCAGTGATCCGCTCCAGGCCCTCAACGGTCACCCGCTCGGGTACCCCGCGCAGCTCGAGGCCGACCTGATTGCGTCCCTCCGTCTGCGACGTGAGGGGGGCCACGACCTGCAGGCTCGCGAGCCCTGTGCGCTGCAGCGCGGAGAGGCGACCGCGCAGGTGCAGTGCGACCTTCTCCGGCCTGATTTTGGTGACTTCCAGGTCGGCCGGCACCTCGATCGGCACGATCGCGCGCTCATGCACCTCACGGCGGATCGGGTCCTCGGTGTTGATGACATACAGCCACAGTCCCGTCGCCATCAAGATCGACACCAGCTTGAGGCCGAACTCGTGTCTGAACGCCCGGTAGATAGCTCGCAGCATGACATCCCATGGCCGCAGGGCGGCCGTCTCGACGCCCCCGTCTGGTGGCGCCGCTGTGCCCGACTGTCATCCTGAGCGACCGTCCCGCGAAGCGGGACAGCGAAGGACCTGCACCATGCCGGTGCGCTGGTGAGCACAGCGAGATCCTTCGTCGCTACGACTTGCGCGAAGCCGCCTGCGCTTATCAGAACGACGCGGGCGAGCAGGGGCGGCCCGTCCGGTCGCCGGCAAGCCGGCCGCCACTCTACTTGCGCCAGAAGAAGAACCGCGCCGCCCGCTGCTTGGCCTCGAACAACTCCAACAGTCGTTCGGTGAGCTGCATCCGCTCCAGCGCGGGACTGAGTGTCCCCTCCACCGCCAGCGAGATGCCACCCGTCTCTTCCGACACCACGACGCAGACGGCATCGGTGCGCTCCGACAGCCCCAGCGCCGCCCGGTGCCGCATGCCCGTCGTCGCGGACAGCCCCGGGTTCTCGGAGTGCGGCAGGGCGCAGCCGGCGGCGGTGATGCGGTCGTCGCGGATCACGATCGCGCCGTCGTGCAGCGGGCTGCGGGGCGCGAAGATGGTCGCAATCAGTTCCGAGGAGACGAGCCCGTTGATCGTCTTGCCGGTGCGCGTGATGTCCATCAGGTTGGCTTCACGCTCGAGCACGATCAGCGCCCCGATGCCCTGGGCGGAGCATTCCTCACACACGTCCATGATCTCGCTGATCACCCGCTCCTCGCGCTCGCTGTCGACCTGCAGCAGTCCGCCACCGAACAGCTTGCCCCGACCCAGCCGCTCGAGGGTGAGGCGCAGCTCGGGTTGAAAGATCACGATCAGGGCGATGACGCCCGTCGGGAGGACACCACGGACGATCCAGTTGAAGGTGGGGAGGACGGTGCTCAGGCCCACAAGGAACAAGACGACGATGATACCCTTGACGAGCGATACCGAGCGGGTGCCACGCAGGGCGAGGCCCACGCGATAGAGTAGGAAGGCGATGAGCGCTACATCGATCACATCGATGCAGGTGACGTGTCGGAACGTGTCAACGATCGCCTGCCATAGCGCCATGGGGTTCCTGCACTGTGCGGCGTCATCTGGGGGATGAGATCGAGTTTACTATAGCATAGGCCCCAAACCAGCGTCAAACCAGGGCGCGCGTCTTGCTAAGCCCTCCCCGGCAAGGCATAATGATAGCCCTCGCCGGGCACGGGACACGGGACGGGCGGTCCCACAGCCCGGCGAGTCGTGTGGGAGTGACATTCGGGTGGGAGTGATCGGCCTTGACCGACCAGCACC
>CAZIWQ010000131.1:0-10488 GCA_964542355.1 uncultured Armatimonadia bacterium | reverse complement strand
GCTCCACGGCGTCCTCGCCACCCCAGCTCGTCCCGGTGGTGAGTGGCTTGTCAGGGTCGACCTCGTTGACGACGAGCAGATACAGGTTCTTGCCGTCATGCTGGGCCCAGGCGTACGACTTGCGCTGCGAGGCCCGCTCGTTTCCGGGGGCCCTCCCAACGACCATTGCGGTCTTCGGGTCGCAGGACCACTCGCCGGCGGCCCCCTGTCCGTCGATGGTGATCGGCCCGGCCGTGCGGGTGGCGACATGCGTGGGCACTGCGCCGGTTCGGGGGCGGGGAGCTGCCGTCCCGGACGGCGTTGTGGCGGCCAGCTCGGGGTGGTACACACCGACCGGCACCATGCCGCCGCTGTCGTTGCGCAGTGGCCAGGTGGCGCGGGAGGCCCCGGGGTGACAGCCCATCTCATCGATTGGCAGCGCCTGGAAGCCGAGCGAGAACGCCGGCGAGGTCGGCTTCAGCCGATAGTCATCGTGGGCCGCGTCGACGAACTGCGGGTCGGCGACCAGCGAGTGTTGCTCGAAGCCCATCTCCCGCCATTTCGCCCACTGCGCCTCCGGCGGCACCCGCGGCAGGTTGATGCGCAGCGGGTTGTCGTGGTTGTAGATCAGGTTGTAGTCGGAGCTGTGCTGCTCGAAGACCAGGCCGCTGCACGAATACAGCAGTGAGCCCGGGTCGTTGTAGGAGACGATGTTGCGGTAGAACGAGTTGAACGCCATCGTGGCATCCTGGCGGGCATCCTTGATCCGATCGACGCCGGGATAGCGTCCCGGCGGCCAGCCCATGTCCTGGACTTCCTTGAGCATCCCCGGCAGCGCCTTGTGCGTGATCGGCCAGGCGGAATACTGCATCTGGGCGCGTTGCCCATCGACGAAGATGTTGTTGGTGTACAGATTGTCCCGGCCGCTGTGATTGTGGACGGCGGCCAGGTACGTGCGGTACACCAGGTTGCCGTAGACCTGCGCGCCGCTGGCCCAGTCATCCAGGTAGATCCCCCAGGCGAAGTACGGGTAGTGCCACGTCGCGCCCGCCCCGCCGTAGCCACCGGTGTCGTGGATCTTGTTGAAGCGGATGATGTCGCCCTGGATCGTCCAGCTCACGCCACCGAGGTAGATCGCCCCGGTGTCCTCGATCTCGAGGTTGCAGTGGTGGATGTAGTTGTACTCGACGACGTTGTCGTTGCCGCCAAAGACGATGCCGATCCGGGGAATGTCGTGGATCGTGTTGTGGGCCACGCGATTGCCGCAGCCGGAGATCTGGACCGCCGAGTCACCCTTGCGCAATACGCCCATGTGGTAGATATGGTTGTTGTCGGCGAAGTTCTGCGCCGGGATCAGCCGCTTGCGGTCGCCGCCGGCGACGGTGATGGCCGAGCTGCCAATGTCGTACAGGTCATTGCCCTCCGCCCCGTTGCGCGTGCCGCCGCCCACGCAGATGCCATAGCCGCCGATGTTGCGGACGGTGCAGCCCGCGACCACGCAGCCCTCCTTGCCCCCGATCGTCACCGCGTTGTTGTTGTAGGCCTCGATGGTGAAGCCCTCGAACACGATGTGCGCCGCGTCCTTGCCGATGGTCAGTGCCGTGCCCGTCGTGGGGATGACGACATCGCCGGGCTTGATCGGCGCGGGGGGGTAGAAGTAGAGGCAGCGCTTGGCCTTGTCCCAGTACCACTCCCCGGGCGCGTCGAGCTCCTCCAACAGGTTCTGGAGGTAGTACCGGTTGCCCGCCCGGAGTGCACACCACGACGGCGTGGCGAGCGTTACCTCGCCGCTGTCGCGGTTGACGCTCTTGAGCTTGCTGCACTCGCTGATATAGCAGTGGCCGGAGAAGTAGAAGACCTCGCCATCGGTGACGTTCTTCCAATCCCGCAGTTCACCGGGTTTGGCCCGCCACCGATCCTTGTCTCCCTCCTTCACCAGACTGTCCATGTAGAGGAAGCCGCCGCCCCAGGGGGCCTGGGGGTCGAAGTTGGGGGTGCGCGCCAGGATCATCCGGCGATGCTGGAAGAAGAGCTGGCTGATCGGCTCGCGTTGCCATTGCCCCGGGCCCCAGCCGGTCCACGGCGTCCCGCTCCCGGTGAACTTGAGGCTCCGCCCGGAGAGGTCAGCCTGCACGACATTGCCCTGGTACGGCTTCCACTCATCGACGGCCACGCCCCCGCACAGGATCGGCGTCTCGCCCGGATAGGCGACATAGTGCATCGGCTGTTCCGCGGTCCCCGAGTCCTGCGCCTCCAGTGTGAAGGTACCGGTGCGGTAGTACGTCCCGCCGCGCACGACGATCTCCGCGCCCTGAGTCAGCGCCCCGGATGTCTTCAGGGCTCGCACGGCATCGCGTGCCCGCTCCAGAGTGGCGAACGGACCGTCGCTGCGCGCGGCATTGGGGGCCGGGAGCTTGCCCGACCAGGCATCATTGCCCTGGGGCGAGACGTAGAGCACTGTCGGGCCGGGTGGCGCGTTCTGGGCGATCGCAGGAGGGAGGAGCAATGCCACCAGCAGGGCTCCCAGAGCTGTGGCGCGTCGGTCCATGGTGTCACCTCGAGATGGCTTTGTGCACGGCCGGCTGGGGACGCAGTTCCCCGTCGCCGCAGCTTTCCCTTGCGCCGTTCCCGGCGGGTCACAGCGCCAGCCGGGTCCTCAGGCCGAACACCCACACCTCCGCGCTGTCCCTGTCGCCATTGGCGTTGTGGACCCACTGGATGTCTGCCGTGATGCCCAGGTGGCAGTTCACCCTTCGGTTGTAGTACAGCTCGAGATGGCTCTCGTCACCGACGCGGATGTCCGCGCGGCTCTGAGCGGCTTTCCAGCTCTCGCTGATCGTGGCTACCCCGTAGGCGATCCCGCCGGCGTCCCCCGTCCGGCCCCCCAGCTTCCCCGTATACTGCAACCCGGCGCTCCAGGCCTGGGCGATCTGCGACACGCTGCTGCGCTGGTGGCCGTAGCGGGCGAACAGCGTGGTGTCTGCGCTGATGGCCTGATCCAGCGAGAGCCCGATGCCGCGGTTGTGGCGGCTCATGCGCTCCGGGTTGCGGAGGTCCTCATGCCCCCGGGCATTGACCCACCCATAGAGCCGGTACGTACCCTCGTGCTCGCCCAGCCGCGGGCGCCAGTTGAGTTCCAGCATCGAGAAGGCACCGCCAAACAGATCGTCGCCATCCCCGTCAGCGTCGACGACCCCGAGCCCGATGCCCCAACGATCGCCGGGGGTGGTGCACAGCACCGCACCGACACCGTTCTCGTCCGGCCACTCCACGGCCAGGTTGTTGACGAAACCACCGGAGAGGAACTGGTCGGTCTCGCTATTGGCGGCCGCGTTGGTGTCAAAGTCGGCGGTGAGGTCGAGCTTGCCCAGTCGCAGCCGAACGCGCTCTCCCGGTCGGGTGTGCTCATACCACGCCTCGGTGAGTCTGAGCGTGGGGTCGCCGTCGGCATCGGCGTTGAGGCTCGACAGCGTGGGGATCTCACCATCCACCCCGTCGCCACTCCCGGCCTCCAGCAGCGCACCACAGGTGCCGCGCTCCCCGACCGGCATAGTCAACGCTACATCCAGCGACACCGAGCCGTCCGTCTCGCCCCCCTCCGGGCTGTGCCCCTGCGAGACCCCGGAGGAGCCCTGGAGCACTCCGGTCGCACCAGCGGTGACGGTAAGCCGGTCGTACCAGGCCTCACCGGCGCGGTCGGCGCCAGCGGCACCGGTGGGCGATCCAGCCGCCTGCTCGAGGCGGTCCCGCCGGAGTCTCACGGCCTCGATCCCCCCCGAACCTGACTCCGCCGTCTCCGCGCCGAAGGCTGCGCACGCGGATAGCAGGGCGATGAGTGCTGTCATTACTGACTGTGCGAACACGCGCATGGGTGGCTACTCCTCTCACTATTGGACGGCAACGATGGTCGTTCCGGACAGGGTGTGCGCTCTCATCGGCCCTTCTTCGCGTCTGCCTGCTCGCGGGAAGGGCACTTTGCGCAGTCACCGCCGCACCCGCATCCGCCCCCAGACCGGGTCAGGCCCCGATAGAGCCAGCGGCCCACCATGACTACCGCGACCGCGGCAATTGCGGCGACGATGGCGGTCTCCATCTTGCACTCCTCCTGTTACCCCCCGAGGCCCACCGCGGTACCCGCCTGGTAGACGAGGACCGTCACAGCGTACGCCAGGACGGTAAGCCCTGCGAGTTGCAGCAGGGCCCAGCGCCACGAGCCGCTCTCGCGCCCGGTGATGGCGATCGTTGCCATGCACGGCGCGCTCACCAAGCAGAACAGCATGACGCAGAAGCCGATCAGGGGGGAGTAGTCCTCGCGGAGCTTGCCACGCAGCGTGGCGGAGGTCTCATCTGTGGCGCCCACCGCGTAGACGATACCCATCTGGGCGACGAAGACTTCTTTGGCGGCGAAAGCGCCGATCAGTGCTGTGCCGATCCGCCAGTCAAAACCCATCGGGCGAAGCACGGGCTCCATCACGTGCCCCATGCGCCCGGCGAGACTGTGCTGCAGCGCCGCCTCCTGCTCCGCGTTGTCGAGGGCGGCAAGCTGCTCGTCTCTCGCGTCCGCCCCCAGGTCCGCCACTGCGACCGCCTGTCGCTTCGCCGCGAACTGCGCAGTCATGTCGTCGGGCATCCCTGGGAACGTCGTCATGCCCCACAGCACAATCGAGATGCCCAGGATGACGGTTCCTGCCTTCTGCAGATAGAGCCGGCCACGTTCCCACATGTGGATCAGCACGCCCGTGAGCGTCGGCACCCGATAGGGCGGCAACTCCATCACGAAGGGTGCTGTCTCGCCGCGCAGGATCGTGCTGCGCAGGAGCTTGGCCACTGCGATGGCGAGGACTACGCCGGTGACATAGATGATCCATAGCAACGGCGCATGCCACTGTGACGGGAAGAACGCGGGGATGAAGAGCGCGTAGATCGGTAGCCGTGCGCCGCAACTCATCAGCGGGGTCACGAGCATCGTGGTCAGCCGGGCCCGCCGATCGCTCAGTGTGCGGGTCGCCATGATCGCCGGTACCGAGCAGCCAAACCCGATCAGCATCGGGATGAAGCTCTTGCCCTCAAGCCCAATCCGGTGCATCAGACGATCCGTGATGAACGCGACCCGCGCCATGTACCCCGTGTCCTCGAGCACCGCGATCGCCAGGAACAGCAGTAGGATGTTGGGGAGAAACACGATCACACCGCCCACACCGCCGATGATCCCGTCAACCAGGAGCGACTGTAACAGGCTCCCGCTGCCAGCCGGCCACCAACCTGTGATTAGCTCACCCAGCCGTCCGAAGCACCACTCAATCCACTCCATCGGGGGGGCACCCAGGGTGAAGGTCAACTGGAAGACCACGTACATCAGCCCCAGGAACACCGGGATCCCGAGCACGCGGTGCGTGGCGACGGCGTCGATCCTGTCCGAAGGGGTATGGCGCGTCTCGACGGTGGAGCGGACCGCTTCCTGGCACAGGTCGGCAATGAACTCATAGCGCTTGCCCGCCACCGCAGTCTCCGGGTGCTCACCCGTCACCGCGACGATCCGTTCGCTGCTGTGCGCAACCTGGGAGCTGATGACTGGCGCGTTGAGCATCTCTCCCAACGCCCGGTCATGCTCGAGCAGCTTCACCGCCAGCCACCGCGGGTCATAGCGCCCCGGAGTCGCGGGGTCGGCCCGAATGAGGGCCTCGATCCGGGTGATCTCGGTCTCGATGGTCGGGCCGTAGCTGATGACCGGAGAGTCGCCACCAGGTCGTGCTGTCGGCGGGGCGGAGGCGGGCGTTCCTGGTACCCCATCAGCCGCAGTCGCGACGACCGCGTCAAGCAACTCCCCCATGCCTGTCCCCTGATGCCCCACAGTCGTCACAACCCGCGCACCAAGGCGGTGCGCAAGCTTGGCGATGTCAAACTCATATCCGCGTGCCGCCGCCATGTCACTCATGTTGAGGACCACCACCCGCGGCACCGCCAACTCCATCAACTGAACGGCGAGATAGAGGTTCCGCTCGAGGTTGGCGGCATCGAGAATGACGACCACGACATCCGGCCGCTCCTCGATGATGAAGTTGCGGGCGACCAACTCCTCCGTGGAGTAGGCGGTCAGGCTGTACGTGCCCGGTAGGTCCACGATCTGGAGCTCAGTGCCGTGGTGGTGACAGATGCCCGTCTTGCGCTCGACAGTGACACCCGGGTAGTTCCCGACGTGTTGGTGTGCGCCGGTGAGGGCGTTGAAGACGGTCGTCTTGCCGGAGTTTGGGTTGCCCGCGAGGGCGACCACGATCTTCGGTTCCATGGGCGGTGACTCTCCTCCGATTCCATCTGCGCCGGACTGGTTTTGTCGTGGCATAAGTTTCTAGGGATGCCGAAAGTTCTGGGCAAAAAGGGGGGCAGGCGCGCGGGGCGGTCACGCCACCAGGAGCTTCTGCGCCATCCCGCGGCCGAGCATGAGCCGACTGCCCTTGACCGCAATCAGGAACGGCCCGTGCGGGCAATTGCGCAGCACCTCCAACTCCGCGCCCGGAACCAGTCCCATCGCGGCGAGTCGGCCCTGCAGGCCCGGGCCCGCATCGACGCCGACGAGACGCACCCGCCTACCGATCTGTACGAGTGTCAACGGCATCGGCAACACTCCTCAAGCGTGATTGCGTGTCTGTCACAGCAGCTCGACCTCGATCGTCTCGGCTTCGTCCCGGCGCAGCCCGAGATGATAGCCCTTGACCTTGATATCGATCGGGTCACCCAACGGGGCCACCCGCTCTACCTCGACAACCGCCCCAGGGGTGACGCCCATCTCGACAATGCGTCTGCTCGCCTCGCCTCGGGCGGTGGCTCGCAGCACGCGGCCCCTCTGTCCCGGCTCGAGGTCTTTCAGTGTCATGGTTGTCTTCCCGGGACGACCTCCCGGGCGCTGGCCTTGCCTGACCTGCTCCAGGGTCAGCGCAACGCACTTCTCACAGTTCTCACCGGTCTCGCCGTGGTCGCAGTGGTGGCGGAATCCCGCAATCCATTTGCTGCCCCCGCGCGGACAGACCTCAACAAACTCAGCGAACTGGATGAAGCGCTCGAGAATGCCGCGAGGGATCGAGTGCTCCATCCGGCACGCCGCCGTATCCGCATCCGGTTCCGCCACCGCGAGCACCTTAACGAAGAAGTCACGCAGGGCCTCGTGGCGGCGTACCACATCCTGGGCTGCCGTTCGGCCGGAGGGCGTCAGCGAGATCACATCATAGGGGGCGTAGTTGATCAACCGCTTGTCAGCCAACGAGCGCAGCGCGCCCGTCACCGATGAGTTGTTGACCCGCAGTCGCTTCGCGATGTCCTTCGGCTTGACCGCCTGCTTCTCAGCGATGATCTGGGAGATGGCCTCCAGGTAATCCTCCAGGCTGGCTGTCAGTGCTTCGGTCAATGGGCTGACTCCCCTCTCTGGCCAACGGGTTTTCGGCAACACAAAAAATATACGCCAAGCCAAAAGTATTGTCAACCCTGTTTTCGCTCTCCGGCATGCTGGCGCCTCCGCAGGACGGCGAGCACACCGGCGTCGTCACGGAGTCACCTTGCGGTCTGGAGCGTCGTGCCTCCGTGGAACGCGGGGGCACAGCGCCCTCGCCCCTCCCCTTACTCGACCTCCGCGCGCACCCCGTCGAGACAGACGAAGGCATCCGTTGCCCGGGGGTCGTGATCGCCGAGCACCTCGACCGTGACGCTATGGGCACCGCCCGTGGCCAGCTCTTTCTCGTAGACGCATACTCCCCAGATGTCGTCGGCCGAGTACGTATCCACGATCTCCGCCACGCCGCCATCGACGCACACGGAGGCCTTGCCGCAGTTAGCGCCCAGCTTCGCGAAGATCAAGACGCGGCGCCCCTCGCAGGCGATCGTGGCTGTCGCGCCCCGGGCGTTCGAGGACGTGAGCGTGCCGTGATGTGCGGGCCACAGGTTGGTCTCGCGTCGCCAGTCGCCGCGGAACTCGATGCCGCCGCCCGGGGCATCATCGAACACCCCCGCACGCTTCGCCGCGACACCCTCCGCGACCGCGGTGGGGGAGACGTTGGCCGCACCGTCAACCGTGCGCACTGCATACTCCGCCCCCGCGTCGGCCCCGGCCGAGTGGTCGAAGCAGAAGGTGCCCTTGGCCACCTTGTCGATGAGCACGCCGTCGCGGAAGACCTCGTAGCCCGAGACCCAGTTGTCGTCGCTGCCGGGCTCCCAGGTTAGCTCGACCCCCGGGTAGCCCATGTACCTGGCGGGGTGCTTGCGGACATGGCCGGGGGGCGCCGGCGGGGTCTTGTCGAGCCGGCTGCCGGGGTGCCGCGGTAGGTTCAGGTAGATCAGCTCTCCCGGGAGCACACCGGGCAGTGCGATCCCCCGCGCCATCAGGTCGGCACCCGTGCGTTCCTCGGTCGCCGCGGACTCGTGGAATGAGACCACATACGTGCCTTGCGGGAGCAGGCCCTTCGGCTTGATGGTGAGCGGACCGGCAGTCGGGCGCTTCGGGATGATGATGCCCCGCCGGCTGTCTCCGCTCAGCCGCTGGAAGTACATCGTGGGGTCGTCACCCTCGACGTGCGGGCGGTAGACCCGCACCCAGCGTCCCACGACGCCCTGGTGGTGCAGGAAGTGGTAGATGTCAATGAGCTCGCGCAGGCCCTCCAGCTTGTCGCGATCCCACGTGTCGCCGGTCATGTCGAAGTTGATGCACAGCAGGCCCCGCCAGATCGCCTTGTCGTAGTGGTCGGGGTTCCAGATGTCGGGGATGTCGCTGGTCTTGTCCGGCGGCAGGATCAGGGAGGCCCAGTAGTTGCGGATGATGCCGACCGCGCCGTCGCTGAACGAGACGGTGGAAGCGTAGCGGGCGTAGTCGTAGCCGGTGTTGTTGCCGCCGCCGTTGACAGCCTGGAACGCACAGTGCGGGTGCGTGTCGAGGAAGCCACGGATCACCTCGCGCAGGCCCTGGTCCTGGCCTAACAACGGAGTATCGTCGCCGTTGCGGGGACAGGTGGGGGTGCTGTCATTGCGCCACTCGAAGTCCCCCCACCGCGCAACGAAATCGTTGAGTTGGCGCTTGAGATGCGCGACGACCTCGGGCCGGGACAGGTCCAGGGTGCCACCGATGACCCAGTCGGGGTGCTCGCGCGCGACCTGCGACTCGCGGTCGATCGTGTACAGGAAGGCGTAGATGAGCTGCCCCATGCCGGACTTGCGCAGGTACTCACCGGTGGTGCGGAAGTCCGGGCTGTTCCAGTCACCGGCACGGTCCCACCAGCCCCAGTCGCGGTGGTAGACATCGGCGCCGACGTTGCGCATGAGGTCGGCCACGCGGAAGACCTTGCGGAACGTGCTCGCCACGTCGGGCTTGCCGCCTGTCCAGGCGACGCCGGGCTGGCCCCAACCGGTGCCCTTCATCCAGTAGCCCAGCATGCGAATCGCCGGAAACCAGCCCTCCTGCTCGCGGGTGTAGTCCCACAGGTACCGGTACTGCCAGTCGAGACACTCATTGCCGGCATTGTCGAGGTCGCCGCGGTACAGGCCGATGAAGGCCTGCGGGGTCGTGAGGGACCCGCCGGGAGGCAGTGTCTGGTTGTGCCCTGCCACGCGCAGGGCGGCCGTCACTGCGCCATCCGGGCGCAGGGCGTAGGAAGAGCCCCAGTGCCCGAAGTAGTCCCACCCGATGAAGATGCCGGCTCCGGCGTCGCGATCGTGCAGCGCGCACCACGGCGCGTAGGTGGACGAGCCCATGCGGAAGCCACGGCGGAGGTGGGTGCCGTTGCCGGTGTTGCACACGCCACCCGTGATGCGCACCAGCCCGGACTTCGGCGCGGTCCAGACCCGGGCCGCATCCTGCCCGCTATCCGGGTGCTGGTCGCCAACGCCCACGAAGGGGGTGCCGGTGGCATTGTCCTTCGCCTTGCGCCACTGTCTCGGGCCGGCGTAGTACACGAGGTCGATGAACTTGCCATCCTGCAGGTACTGGTACCGCCAGCCATGCTTGCCCTGTTCGGCGCTGAACTCCCGGGAGGCCGTGTGGCTCTCCCCATCGGCATAGGTGAGCGTGGGGTCCAGAGCCGTAGTGTCCCAGCCGATGTTGTGATGCATGTTCACGAGGAACGCGAGCTTGTCGCCGGCGGCCACCTCCACGCTGACCTCGAAGGGCACCGTGACGGTGGCATTCGGCACGTACTGCCAGCCCTGCGCCGGCCAGACCTGCCGATCGTTGAGCACGACCTTCGCGTTGATCCCGTCACCGGGGAACTTCGAGACATCCAGCGGCATGGGCTCGTACGAGTCGAATGTGCGGGGCGTGGCAGCGTCGAGCTGCTCCGTCTTCAGCAGCCACGAGCCCGGGACATTCTCCCCTCCCGTCATCCAGTGGAAGTCCAGTGCTGCCGGGGCCCCGCCGACCACCGCGACATTGAGGAACGCGGGCTCAATGATCCGCAGCGGTGCCGGTCCGACGTTGCACAATGTCACCCACTCGCGGATGATGCTCGACAGCGGGTAGATGACGTAGCTCTTGGT
>CAZIWQ010000130.1:3261-10490 GCA_964542355.1 uncultured Armatimonadia bacterium | reverse complement strand
TTGGTCTTGCGGCGGCCGCGGGGATGCGCCCATGGGGTCGCGGAGGCGGCGGACGCGGTCGCGGTCGCGGCGGCGGACGCGGACGGGGCGGCTGGTGAGAATGTGAGAGGGGCGCCATCGGCCCTCGGCCGGTGACGCCCCCTTGCCCGCATCGTGGCTGAGCTCGACGACAGGCACAGGCAAGGGCAGACACTACCAAGGAGGATGAAGCGCGTGAGTGTACCTGACGAGAGCAGCGTGCCGGTCCAGGGAGTGCCTCTGATTGGTGACACGGCGCCCGCATTCAAAGCGCCGACGACTCAGGGTGACATCGACTTCCCGGCCCAGTACAGTGGGAAGTGGGTCATCTTGTTCAGTCACCCGGCGGACTACACGCCCGTGTGCACGACCGAGTTCATGACCTTCGCGAAGATGTACCCGCAGTTCCAGGCCCGCAACTGCGAGTTGATCGGGCTCTCGATCGACAGCAACTACAGCCACATCGCCTGGCTGCGGACGATCGCGGAGAAGATCCAGTGGAAGGACATGGAGAAGATCCAGGTCACCTTCCCCGTGATCGCCGACCCGATGGGCCGGGTGGCCATGCTCTACGGGATGCTCCAGCCCAACGCGGACACAACGAAGGCCGTGCGCGCGGTGTTCTTCATCGACCCCAGCGGCATCGTGCGGGCAGTGATCTACTACCCGTTGAGCAATGGGCGCAACTTCGCGGAGCTCTACCGCTTGCTGGTCGCGATGCAGACCAGCGACGAGCACAACATCGCCACCCCCGCGGACTGGCAGCCGGGCGAAGAGGTGATCATCCCGCCGCCGGGGAGCTGTGGTGCGGCGAAGGACCGGGTGGAGGGCGCACCCGCCGAAGGGTACCGCTGCCTGGACTGGTTCCTGTGCCTCAAGCAGCTCAAGGTTGACTGATCACCCGCCGCCGGCGGCGGGATGCCAGGCACCCCGCCCTTCCGCGGCCACACAGCGAGGCAGGCAGACGAGGCGCTTCGGCGGGCCGAACGCCTCGTGTCTGCTTCTGCCCCCGGTTCCGCGTGGTCGTCGGCGCCAACCCGGACGCGCCGGGGGCGAGCCGAGGCCTCGGGGCGCTCACCTATATGGGAAAGGCAATAGCATGCACGCACTGATCGACTGGCTCAGCTTCACGCTTCACGGGTTGTGCTTCCGCCTGCGTGACCTGAGGTGTGCCCCTGCGGACGTGCTCCGTGAGGCCTGCCTTCAGGCGGGCGACCACGTACTCGAATACGGCTGTGGCCCCGGCAGCTTCACAATGCTGGTCGCCGAACGCGTCGGCCCCACGGGGCGCGTCTATGCTGTCGACATCAACCCGCGCGCGGTGCAACGCGTCCGCCAGACTGCGGACCGGCGTGGTCTGACGAATGTCGAGCTCATTGAGACGGATCAGGCGACCGGGCTTGCCGCGCAATCGGTGGATGCGGTACTGCTGTACGACACGCTGCATGTCCTGGGAGCGCCCGGAGGTGTCCTGGCGGAGCTACACCGGGTCCTGAAGCCGGGCGCCCACCTCTCGATCATGGACCACCACATGAGCGAAGACGCCCTCCTGGCGGCGGTGACGGGCACGGGCCACTTCGTTCTGGCGGCTCGTGGCAAGCGCACATATAGCTTCTGCGCCCAGTGACCGGCATCGGGTCGCGCGACCCGGAGAGGGTGAAACCTATGCAACAAGAGCCCCGGTGTCCGACAGACCGCAAGGACGCTTCGTTGAGCCTGGCTCCCCGTCCCCACATCTTCGGCCCGGTACCGTCCCGCCGTCTCGGACGCTCGCTCGGGGTGGACGTCGTCCCGTTCAAGACCTGCACATATGACTGCATCTACTGCCAGTTGGGGCCGACCACCCGGAAGACTGTTGCGCGTGAGTACCACGTACCGGTGGCCCGGGTACTCGACGAGCTCACCAGCGCTCTGGAGGCCGGCGCAACGCCCGACTACGTGACGGTCTCCGGCTCGGGTGAGCCGACGCTGTGCCAGGGACTGGCGGAGCTCATCGCCGGTATCAAGTCGCGGACGGCAATCCCCGTCGCGGTCCTCACGAACGGCTCGCTGCTGTGGCAGCGCGAGGTGCGAGAGGACATGGCCGCGGCGGACCTCGTGATCCCCTCCCTGGATGCCGGTGACCCCGAGATGTTCGCCATCGTTAACCGTCCCGACCCCGCGATCACCTTCGAGAAGATGGTGTCTGGTCTGCACGAGTTCCGTCAGGGGTTCGCGGGGGCAATCTGGCTGGAGGTGTTCCTCCTGGAGGGGCTGACAGCCACACCGCGCCACGTGGAGAAGATCGCCGGCTTTGTGGATAAGGTGCAGCCAGACCGCGTGCAGCTCAACTCGATCGCCCGTCCTCCGGCGGACCCCCTGGCCAGGGGTGTGGCTCACGCCAGGCTCGAGGAGTTGGCCGGGCTGTGCGGAGACCGCGCCGAGGTGATCATGGCGCCTCCTGCCAGCGCAGTGGCGGGTGGCGGCACGACCAATGCGCTGCGGATCATGGAGTTGCTCCGGCGCCGGCCGTGTACCCTGCAAGACGTCGCCACCGGCCTGGGACTGCATCCCAACGAGGTACTGAAGTATACCCCCGCGCTCGTGCGCGACGGCAAGATCGAGCTGTGCGACGTCGAGGGAGCAAGCTACTACAAGGTGGCCGCGAGGTGCGCCAACGGAGATGAGATGGCGTGAAGCAGATTGTCATTATCAGCGGCAAGGGCGGCACCGGCAAGACGACGGTGTTGGCTTCCTTCGCCGCGGTGGCCGGGAAACAGGTTCTCGCCGACTGTGATGTCGATGCCGCCAACCTCTATCTCCTGCTGCACCCCGTGTCTGAGGTCGAGGAGCCGTTCTGGGGGGCAAAGCTCGCGGTTCGCAATGCGGACCGCTGCGTCCGCTGTGGGGAGTGCGAGCGGCGCTGCCGGTTCGATGCCATCACGCCCCTGTCCGTGAGTGAAGCAAACTGCGAGGGCTGCGGGCTGTGTGTGTTGGCCTGTCCCCAGGAAGCCCTGTCCCTGGAGCGGGTGGTGAACGGCATGCTGTTCCAGGGACGGACCCGTTTTGGGCCGATGGTCCACGCCCGACTGAACCCGGCGGCGGAAAACAGCGGCCGCCTCGTCAGCCGGGTGCGACAGCTCGCCAATGAGCGCGCCGCACGCGATGGGAGCGAGTGGGTCTTGATGGACGGTCCCCCGGGCATCGGCTGCACCGTCACTTCCTCGCTCGTCGATGTGGACATGGCGGTGATTGTCACCGAACCGACCCTGTCGGGGATGCACGACATGGAGCGCGTGGTCGCCCTTGCCACGCACTTCCGGGTGCCGTGCTCAGTCATCATCAACAAGCATGACATCAACGCAAGCAATACGGAGACGATCGCGAGCTTCTGTGCCGACAGGGACATCGCCCTGTTGGCCAAGCTGCCGTTTGACGATGTCGTCGTTGCTGCCAACGCCAACCAGGTACCCCTGGTGGAATGGGACGACGGCCCGGTCTCCCAGGGGATCCGCTCTGCCTGGGAGCGGCTGGGGGGGCTCCTCAACTGAATGTGTGCACGTTCGCGCCGGGACCGCGATGCCCCGGCCGCCTCGCCGTCGAGTCTGTCCGCAAGCTTCGTGGCACCAGAGACCCGGTCGGGGTCACCTCTCGGCCGGGTCTCTGGTGCTCTACCCATCGCCCATATCACTGAGACCAAGGAGCAGATGAGACAATGCCAGACGATTGGATGCCCAACTACCAGCCGAAGTCCGCGCCGGCCAAGAGCTGTGCCGCCGCGCCCAGCAACCAGGAGTACGACGCCCAGGAACAGCGCTTGCGGGAGAAGGCCGCGACCATCAAGCACAAGCTACTGGTACTGAGCGGCAAGGGAGGGGTCGGGAAGAGCACGGTCGCCACCAGCCTCGCGTGGGCACTGGCGCTGCGCGACCAGCGCACCGGCCTGCTGGACGCCGACATCAACGGCCCCAGCATCCCGCTGCTGACGGGCCTGCGCGACCACCTCGGGGGCGAGAGTGGCTTCGCACCGATACCGGTTGTGGAGTATCTGCAGGTGATGTCGATCGCCTTCTTCCTCGAGAGCCGCGACACCCCAACCATCTGGCGCGGTCCGCTGAAGGGGGGCATTATCCGCCAGTTCGTTGCCGACGTGAACTGGGGTCCGCTGGACTACCTGGTGGTGGACCTGCCGCCGGGCACCGGCGATGAGCCGCTCACTGTCGCCCAGATGTTCCCGGATGCCGACGGCGGCATCATCGTCACCACCCCGCAGGAGGCCAGCGTGGCGGTGTGCCGCAAGGCAGTGAACTTCCTGAAAGCGGTAAACCTGCCGTGTTTGGGTATCATCGAGAACATGAGCGGTTTCGTCTGCCCGCACTGTGGGAAGGAGACCCCGATCTTCGCCGATGGCGGCGGGGAGCAGATGGCCGCGGAGATGGGGGTGCCGTTCCTGGGCAAGCTCCCGCTCGCACCCGAGATCGTTACACTCAGCGACCAGGGCCAACCGCTCCTCGGTGCAGGCGCGCCCCAGTCGGTGCGTGACGCTCTCAATCGCATCGTCGGGAACCTGCTGGCGGGCGGAAGCCGTTAACACACTCAGACGCGTCGCAGTCACACCAAGGGATTGCCGCTGATCGTGCTCACGCGCGTACCACCCACACCCTCGCACAGAGCCGGACTTCCCGGAGTGCTCCTCCTGGCGGCTGCGGGTGCCTTGCTGGTGGCACTGGCGGCTCCGGCGTGGCATGCCGCCGACCTGGACGGTTGTCACAATCCGGACCAGTGTCAGCTCTGCCAGATCCTGGTCGGCGGCGCGGTCCTGGGAGCCGTGGTGCTGGCGCTGCGCATCCGGCTGGAGCAGGCCACGACAGTTCCGGTCGTTATCCCGCTCGCCCTCCGGCCGTCGACCCTCGCCACACCCTTTGTTCGCGGACCTCCTTCCCGCTGGTCGTGAGCCTCCCCACCCGGGGACCAACCTACATGCTCCGACTGCGAGCGTGCGGGTGCTTGCTACCACTTCCTGAAGGAGGCCGCTCGATGTTGAGTGCCATTCGTCCGTACCGCCGTCGTGGCTTCACGCTCATCGAGCTCTTGGTCGTGATCGCGATCATCGCGATCCTGGCTGCGATCCTATTCCCGGTGTTCGCCCGGGCGCGCGCCAAGGCGCGCCAGACCTCGTGTCTGAGCAACGTGAAGCAGATCAGCCTGGCCTTGATGATGTACGCCCAAGACAATGACGAGTGCTACCCGGTCGTCAACCACACGACCGGCTACGGGTGGTGGGGCGGCTTGCTGGTGTACGTGAAGAACAGCCAGGTCTTCCGTTGCCCGGCCTATCGCGCCGCGTCCACCGATCCACCCACCGACTACCTGCTCAACGGCCTGTTCGCCCATGGTTGCGCGATGGGGGCCATCGACCGTCCCGCCGAGCAGGTCTGCATTGCCGTGCGCAATCCCGCATGGCAGGAGGCCGGGTACCATCCCTGGCCGGACGACCACACGACGTGGGATGACTTGAGCGCCTACACCGAGTTCGCGGCCGCCATCGCCACAACGGTGCACAACGATGGCTCCAACTACGGCTTCGCCGACGGCCATGCCAAGTGGTACAAGTGGGCGAACACGATCCAGGCGCCGCTGCCCGGGATGCACAACACCGGGCGTTGGGTCTACTGAGTCCGCGGCCGTCCGGACCCAGAACCGCGATGCCGGTCGCTCACCGGTGACAGACGCAGTGGGCCCCGGGGCACGCCGTCCAGCGTGCCCCGGGGCCGTCGTTGTCAGCCCGGAGCCACCGGGACAGCGGGGGGACCGGCCCCGCGGCCCAAGAGAGGATTCTGCCACCTATGGCCATGGTAGTCTGCAACCGTTTGCACAAGCAGTTCGCTCTGCGCGACCGTTCGCCCGGTCAGCGTTGGGTGCTGGAGGAGCTCACCATCGAGCGCGGTGAGCGTGTCCTCGTCACCGGCCCGAGCGGATGTGGGAAGACCACTCTGCTGAACGTCATCGCGGGGCTGCTCTGTCCGGATGCGGGCACAGTCACCGTCGACGGCATCCGCGTGGACCAACTCCGCCCCGCGCAGGTCGACGTCTTCCGCGGCCGCTGCATCGGCCTCGTGTTCCAGTCATTCCAACTCCTGACGGCACTGTCGGTGCTGGACAACGTCACTCTCGGTGCGCGTTACGGCCGCAAGTGGTCGGCGCACCAGGCCCATGAGCGGGCAACCGCCCTCCTGGAGAGTGTCGGGTTGCTGTCCCGACGGCGCCACCATCCGGGCGAGCTCTCGCTGGGTGAGCAGCAACGCGTTGCCATCGCCCGCGCGCTCATCAATGAGCCGCCGCTCCTGCTGGCCGACGAACCGACCGCCAGTCTCGACGTCCGCAACGCCACGAGCGTGCTCGACCTGCTCTTTGACCTGTGCGCGCGCACCGGCACCACGCTCGTGGCCATCAGCCATGACACGAGCATCGCCGCCCGCACCGACCGCGTGATCGACGCCAGCCGCTGGATGGTCGGCGCGACGGAGGTGGCCGCCGATGTCTGACTTGCGGCTGGCGATGGCATATCTGCGGCATCGCATTCTGGTGACGGCCCTGACCGTGCTCTCTGTCGCGCTGGGCCTTGCGCTCGCCATCGACGTGTTGACCGTCGCGCACCAGACGCGAGACACTCTGGGCAAGGAGACCGCCTATGCCGACCTGGTGGTCGGTGGCAAGGGCGGTCCGCTACAGCTCGTGCTCAATAGTCTCTACTACCTGGACGCCCCCACCGGGAACATCAGCGTCGACCTGTGGGAGCGCCTGCGCAATGATCCTGATGTGGCGAGCGTCATTCCCCTCACCATGGGAGACAACTACTTCGGCTCCCCGATTGTCGGAACGGTCCCGGCCTTCCTCGAGCAGCGCACGCCGGGGCGCCGCGGGCAGCTATTGGCCGCCGGACGCCTGTTCGCCCGACCGTTCGAGGCCGTGGTCGGCGCCGATGTCGCCCGGCGGCAGCGCCTCAAGCTCGGCGACAAGATCGTCGGCGCGCATGGTTGGGCCAAGAGCGATGACTTCCATCCGCAGTTCCCGTATACTGTGATCGGGATCCTGGCCCAGACGGCCTCGAGCGTCGATCGCGCCGTCTACACCGACTATCGCAGCACCTGGATCGTGCACTCGCACCATGGCGAGCACGACGAGCACGGTACCCACGAGGCACAGGAGACACACGAGGCACACGAGGCACA
>CAZIWQ010000130.1:0-3161 GCA_964542355.1 uncultured Armatimonadia bacterium | reverse complement strand
CACACGAGGCACACGAGGCACAGGAGACACACGAGGCACATGAGGCGCACGGAGAGGCCCCCGGTGGGCACGAGCCGACACGCGAGGTCACGGCGCTGCTCGTGCGTCTGAGCCAGCCGGCGCGCAGGTACCTGCTGGTGCAGGACATCAACAAGCACGAGCAGGCGCTGGCCGTCGTGCCGGTTGATGAGATCAGCAAGCTCATCACCGTCTTCCTCGCCCCGCTGCAAGGGCTGCTGCTGGCCGTCGCCTACCTGGTCGTCATCGTGGCCGCGCTCACGATCCTCATCAGCCTCTACCTGACGATCCACCAGCGGCGGCGTGACCTGGCGATCGCGCGAGCCCTGGGGGCGACGCGGGGGGATGTGTTCCGGCTGATCGCCGTGGAGGCCGGGGCGCTCTCCGGGCTGGGGGTGGTCTGCGGCTGGGTCCTGGGGCACGCGCTGATTGCCGTTGCGGCCGGCAGCGTGATGTCACGGTTCGGCATCTACCCCAACGCCTGGCAGGTCTCCCCGCTGGAGCTGGCGATCGTGGCAAGTGTCTGGGGCCTGGGGGTCATCGCCGGGCTGCTGCCCGCCGCCATCGCCTACCGGCTCCCGGTGGCGGATAACCTGGTCAAGGAGTGAACGCTCGATGCTCGACGAGGTGACGCGCGCGCGGCGACGCATGACCCGCCTGAAGGTGCTGGCCCTGTGTGGTCTGCTCGCGCTGGCGTTTGGCCGGACACTGCTACAAACGGTCCTGGCGGCGTCCCGGCCACTGCCGCCGGGCTACACCGACCAGGTGCCACCGGGCGAGCACGCGGTGCTCAAGTGGAACGAGTTACGGCAAGGCAAGTGGGAGCGGGGTCAGAAGCCCTCCATCGCACCCGCGATCGCGGCGCTGGATGGCAAGCGCGCGACCGCTCGCGGGTTCATGCTGCCGCTCCACGAGCCGGGGGAAGCCTCGCAGTTCTTCCTCGCCCCGCAGCCCGGTGGGTGCTACTTCTGCAACCCGCCCGGCGTGGCGGACATCGTGATGTTCAAGACCGCCGGCGGAATGAAGACGACTGTCACCCAGTTGCCGGTCAACATCTACGGCACGTTCCACGTGGCCACGGGCGCCGCGGACGACGAGTCGCTCTACGTCATCGAGGATGCGGTTCTGGTGGTCAAGCGTTAGCCAGATGGCAGCGGTCCCGCGTCCGGGCATCGGCGAACGATCCACGGCACACCGCGCCCCGCTCGCGGCGGCCGCCAGCATCGGGCATTGCGGCGGTCGGCGGGAGGGGACGCGAGGTCGCGGCAGCGCGGAGGCGTGGCGAGCGGTCTTGTTCATCCGGCTCGCCAGGGCCGCTATCGCGGAATGGTGATCACTGACACGCCCCCACCACCCCCCACCACGTCTTGTGCTGAGCGACGCCGGGACGGGAACGTGACGAGACAGGGTGCCGCCGCAGCAGCCATCCACACCGCCTGACTGGCGTGCTGCCGCCAACGCAGTCTGCTCCAGGGGACGAGCGACCCGGGGATGTAGCGGCTCATCGTCCCGTCGTCGTACTGGATGCGCTCGGCGACAGCCCGACCTTCTGCGGTCACCACGTCGGGGACTCCCAGGCAGCCCACATACGCGCCCCTGGCCAGCTCGAACTTCGCCCATACGGGGATCCGCCCTGCCTGGCCGGCGCGATCACAGGTAGCTGGTTGATACTTGTACGGCACCAGCAGATAGTCACCCGCAAGCGAGACCCCCCAGCAGTCCGCGCGGTCAACCAGCCTCCCGCCAGGTACGGGAGGCGGCGGCACAGGAACCAACTGGAGGCGTGCCGTATCCAGGATGCCGAGCGACGTGAGCCAGAGCGCTCCACCCAGGGGGGCAGCCCACTCGCTGTGGGCGACACTGCGGTGGATGCGGAAGCACCGCCCGCGGAGCATGTCCATCTCGACCCACTGGGCGCCTGTGAACAGCAGCAGAGCAGTGTCCGACATGGGCTGAGTCACGACATCCCAGATATCGTCGAACATGCCTGACTGCGGGAAGCAGGCAAGGGATGTCACCGCCACGTGGCCCTGTCCGGTCCGCGCATCTGCGTACAGAATGCCGCCTCCCCTGGGTGCAACCAGATACAGCGACTGCTCGTCACGGCTTACAGCAAGCCCGCTGGGGCGGAAGCGCACCGGCAGGCGGACGTGCTCGTCCCCTGCCAGTGACCCCGGAGGATCGCTCGAAGCGGAGCTCCCGGCGGCCCGCCCATCGCGCACGTCGAGGCGGAAGTACCGCAGGTACGCCTCCCAGAGGGCCAGCCAGGCTTCCGCCTGCCTCTGCGCACCCAGATTCCGGGCCGCTACCTCGTCAGCGAACGGCACGTACTCATACTCGGTATTCCAGTAGCGCCTGCAGGAGTCCAGCAGTGCCATGGCCCACATGTGACGCTCACTCAGGCCTGCCACTGGCGATGGCGACACAACGGTCGGCTGAGTACCCAACCGGTACATCAGATCCCGGACTTCACCACTCTGACGCCCGCCCACGGTAAAGGACAACGGTTGAGCAAACGACCGGCAGAAGAACAACCCGTCCTTCCAGATCGGGCTCCGCAGGAGCCGAGTGTGAAGGCCCACGCCCCCCTCTGACGCCCAACCAACCACATCCGGGACGGCCGGGTCGACCAACACCGTGAAGCCGGCGCCTGTCACGCAATGCAGCAGACCCGTTGCTGTCGTGGGGCGCCAGTCCGGCAGCCTGCCATCGGGATAGAGCCACCCGGGCCCGCAGGTCTGCTGAGGCATGAGAGAGCCATCCCACGGCACGGCACGCGCCGCGACGAACTCCCCGGTGGTGCCATCCAGTTCGCGCAGCACGGGGCGACGAGCCCCCCCCGCAGCGGCCCCCGCCGTTGCCCTCTGAAGCTCCCCCAGCATCTTGAACCCCCACTCCTGACGAGGGTCGTAGGCCTGGTATGATGCGCGTTCTGGCTGGCGGCTGCTGCGGGTCTCCAAGGCAATGGAGTAGACCCGCTTGCCGTCCTGGCTGGTGATGCCACTGGTCCCTGTGAGGTCGTACCAGGAGTGCTTCGGAAACCCAATCCCCCGGTCGCTCCTGACAACCGGGGATGAGCCGTTGAGGAGTAGGCGTGTGTCCAGGCACACGGTGGAGCCGCCCCCGGTTCGCGCTTCGGTACT
>CAZIWQ010000129.1:0-10497 GCA_964542355.1 uncultured Armatimonadia bacterium | reverse complement strand
GTGATCCTTCGTCGCTGCGGCTTCTGCGAAGCCGCATTCGCTCCTCAGGATGACGGTGACCTTCAGGCGCGGTTCGCACGGGCACCGGCATGGCGACCAAAAACCAGCGGCGTCGGGACGGTCGCCCTACGCGAACTGGGCCAAGACAGTGCGCCACTTCTCCGCGGTGCGGCGGTGGTTGTCCGGATCGCCGCCGGTGCCGACCAGGATGAGGCGGGGCATCATGTCCTCCGCCTCCGGACACAGGCCCGGGGCGTACACCGGGTTGCGGTCCGCGTAGGGGCAGGTGCGGGGGCAGCCCTTGCCATACCCCACCGGCTCGGCGATGGTCGGATGCAGATAGGCTACCTTCTGGATGTAGCCCCAGTTCAGACTCAGGCCGGCATCGACATGGGCTTGCTTGAAGGTCGCATAGTCCACGCCGGCCTTGTCCCCCTCGAACAACCCGGCCCAGATGTGGTAGGTGTTGACGCGGCCCGCGGGGACGTGCTGGGGCGCGACCAGGTGCTCGAAGCCCGCGACGGCCGCGTTGTAGTGGCCGGCGCTCTCGACGCAGATGTCGACATAGTGGCGGGCGCGCTTGAGCTGCACCAGGCCAATCGCCGCCACCACCTCGTTGAGCCGGTAGTTCCACCCGATGCGACTGGGGATCGTCCCGAAGGTGCCCAGCTCGTACATGGTCTGCCGATGGGCCTCGCGCTTGCACAGTACCATGCCGGCATCGCCCAGCGCCATCTGCTTGGACTGCTGGAACGAGAACACCCCGATGTCGCCGAGGGTCCCGGCGTACTTGCCGTCATACTGGGCGTAGATGGCATGGGCGCAGTCCTCGATCACTACCAGCCCGTGCTGGTCGGCGATCGCGTTGATCTCGTCCATGTCGGCGCACAGGCCCCAGAGCTGGGTGACAATGACCGCCCGCGTGCGGGGCGTGATGCGCCGGCACAGGCTGTCCGGGTCCATCGTGTGGGTGTCGCGCCGCACATCGGCATACACGGGAATGCCATTGTGGTACATCACGGCCAGCGAGGCGAACGCCACGAGTGGATCCACGATCACCTCGTCACCGGGCTGGACGCCCGCGGCGGCCACGGCCGAGTGGAGTCCGGCCATGGCGTTACACACAGCGAGGGCGTGCGGTGAGCCGAACTCGGCGGCGAACGCCGCCTCGAACCGCGGCGTCGTCGCACCCCCGATGGAGCACAGGTTGCCGGTGTCGAGGACCTCTTTCACAGCCGCGAGGTCTTCGTCATCGAAGTAGTGCCACACGACGATCCCTCCCTCGATCTCAGTATCGGGCGGACAGAGCAGGCCTCGCCGAGGCCCGGGTGGCTAGTTCCCCGCCACCGGCGGGGGACCTCTGCCGGACCTCCGAGGAACGGCAAGCCCATAGCAGATGGCGAATGAACTGATAGCTCACGACAGGGGGCGACGATCACGGCGGGCCGGTAGCAGATCGTGGGGCAGTACGGCTTTGCGTGGCCCCCCCCCACACACAGCCACGGCAGGCTCTTGCACCCGTCGGAGTGCGCGAAGAGAGCGGCCGAGAAGCCGTTCGCAGGCCGCGACGCTACGCTCAGAGGCCCGCAGAAGCCACTCACAGCCGTCTCGCCGCCAGAGACCCGGCCGGAAGTGGCCTCTTCGGCCGGGTTACGCGGCTGTCACTTGCCCCCGGCGCCACGCTTTCTTGCTTGTTTCGTCCTCGGGTCGACTCCCGCGCGCGGTACACTGGTAACTGGGGGGGATGAGGCGCTGCACGGAAACCGTCCAGAGCCATTCCGCCCCCCCCGCGTTGCGCCAGAGCGGCCATGTACAAGGAGACACATCCACGATGCCACAGCGCTCCATCCGCGTAGTTCTCGGCACATTGCTGGCAGCACTTCTGCCGACCGTCGTGCTGGCGGGGGACCTCAAGTCCGACCTCATCCAGAAGGTCCCGTACTACAAGACGGCGACGGGTGCGTTCGCGCCCCTGTACCCCGCCTTCGCTCGCCAGATGGTGGCGGACTACGGCATCACCGAGGGCATCGCCGTCGATGTCGGCGCAAGCTGCGGGATGTTCGCGATGGAGCTGGCGCGGATCACGCGGCTGAAGGTGTACGCGCTGGACCTCGACCCGAATGCGGTCCGGCTCTGCGGGATCCTGGTGGATGAGGCGGGCTTGACGAGCCGCGTGATCCCCCTCGAGGGCGATGCCCAGGACATGCCACTGCGCGACGGGTTCGCGAACCTGGTGTTCAGCCGTGGCTCGATCCCGTTCTGGCCCAACCGTGAGGCCGGTGTCCGCGAGTGCTACCGCATCCTCAAGCCGGGTGGAGTGGCCTATGTTGGCGGGGGCTTCTCACATGTCCTGGACCCGCAGGTTCGTGAGCCGTTGGCCCGCGCCCGCGCCGAGGCGCTGAAACGCCCTGACCCGGACTTCAGGCCCCTGGATGACCTCGACCAGGTGGCCGCCCGCGCCGGCATTCCGGCTGACCACTGGCGCTTCATCCGCGAGCCGATTGCCGGCTGGTGGCTGGAGCTACGCAAGTAGCTGCTGTGCCGCTGTCCATCTCTGGAGGAGGTCTCGCCATGCACCGCCACGGCTTCACCCTGATCGAGTTGCTCGTGGTCATCGCCATCATCGCGATCCTCGCCGCCATCCTGTTCCCCGTGTTCGCGCGGGCCCGCGAGTCGGCCCGCAAGACAAGCTGCGCCTCCAACGTCCGCCAACTCGGCCTCGCCGCTCTGATGTACGCCGGCGACTATGACGACTGCCTGCCGTGTGACTACTACGCCTGCAATAGTAGCTGGACGCACTCCCGGCTGGTGGGCCAGATCCTGCCCTACATCAAGAACCAGCAGGTGATGTACTGCCCCTCGGCGGCCAAGATGGGGCTGGCCGACATCCTCGACAACCCGACCAACCGCGCCGCCGGCAACATCGGGTACTACTACTACAGCTACGACCAGGCTCCGGGCACCGTGACACCCGCGTCGCCAACCACCAGCACCTGGGTGGCGTGGGGCTTCCTCCGCTCCACCGCCGGCCTCACCGCGGCGAACGCGGCGCGTGTCATGACACTCCAGTCGGACGGCGGTGACGGCTATTCGTCCTGCGACCTCTGGCTGTGGAGCGACATCTTCTGCCAGCCCCTCAACGTGAGGATCCACGACTCCTCGTTCGGATCGATCAACGTCTGCTACCTCGATGGTCACGTCAAGTTCCAGCCCGGGCAGGCCAAGAGCGTGTTCCGCTAGAAGAGCGGCCGGGAAGTCGTTCTGAGGCCGCGCCACTACGCTCAGAGGCTCGCAGAAGCCACTCACAGCCATCTCGCCGCGAATGAGGCGACCCTCCGCCGTCCGTCGTTCCCACACCCCTGCCGTCACGCTCTGCGCCGCAGTTGACGGCCGGGGGGCGGCGAAGTACAGTTAGGGGGCTGGAAGAGCGGCCGGGAAGTCGTTCTGAGGCCGCGCCGCTACGCTCAGAGGCTCGCGGAAGCCACTCACAGCCATCTCGCCGCTCGAGACCCGGCCGGAAGTGGCCTTCGCGTCCGGGTCTCTAGCTCACAAGACGCCGCCAGTGAGGAGAATGCGCGTGGCCAAGCCCCTGTCCGTGACCGCCGTGATCGCTGTCGTGGTTGCCGCAGTCCTGCTCGCCCCCGTGGTCCTGGCCGCTGAGACCTCCGCGCCCGGCCCGGGCCCCTGCTGCCCCGCTGTGAAGGGTCAGCACGCGCCGGTGGCGCACAAGACGCCCGCCGGCACGACGGAGCTGGTCGGCCCGCGCTTCGTGTGCCAGGCGCCCCGTCCGCTCAATCTCGTCTTCCAGGGAGAGACCCATCAGGTCGGTAGCATCGAGGCCGCGGGCAGCGTGCTGGTGCCGGCGCACGCCTTCGCGCTGCTCGGCGGAACTGTCGCGCCCCAGGGCGACCGCGGCCTCACCATCGCCCTCGGCCCCCGCCAGCTCGCCCTGACACTGGGGAGCCCCAGTGTGCAGGTCACCGACGGTACAGCAACGCGCCAGGCGACGTGGCCACTGTGCCCCCGCCGACTGGATGGCGTCCCCTGGGTGCCACTGCGCTCGGCGGCGGAGGCCCTCGGCCTCAGGGTCGAGTGGCGGATTGGCACGATCGTGCTCTCGCCCACCGGACGGCAAGGCAAGGTGTCACTACGGGAGCACAAGGTCGCTCCGGCCGCGGGCAAGTGCCCGGCCGACCGCGTCGAGGAGGCGCTGGGCATCAAGGTCCTGCGCAGCCCTGCCGACACCCCCGTCGGCTCGGGGACACAGGTGCTGGAGTTGTTCGCGACGACCCCCCTGACGGTGTTTGGGGTACAGCCCGGCGATATCATCCTCGTGTGGAACGACGAGCGCATCAAGTGCCCCAAGGACCTCGATGACCAACTCGCCAGGGAGAAGGCTGCCAGCCAGACCGTGAAGCGGCTGATCGTGATGCGAGGCACTGAGAAGCTGACGCTGTTGGCCAAGTAGTGCCCGCGAACCCAACCAAGGCCCCGCGACAGGCGATGGCGAAGGATGCCATCGCCTGTCCGTGTTCTCCGGAGGTGATCCCATGGCCGGTCGCAATGACTTCGCGCGAGTGCGTCAGTCCCTGATGCTCACCGGCACGCCCGACCGTGTGCCCCTGTGGGAGCTGCATGTGGACCGTGAGGTGAAGGAGGCGTTCCTGGGCCGCCGACTCGAGACCGAGGCCGATGAGGCCCGCTTCTGGATTGAGGCCGGCTACGACTTTGTGCCGGTCTCTGCGGGATTGCTGGCGGTCGCGGGGGTGCTCTCCGGTGAGGCCTCCACGGTGAAGTCACACCGCTACAGCGTCTACACCGAGGCGGAGCGGGAGGTGACATGGGCGGCCGAGGGCGAGGGCGTGATTCGGTCGTTTGCTGACCTCGAGCGCTTCCCCTGGCCCACCCCGGACCAGCTCAGCCTGGAGCATGTCGAGCGCCTGGTCGCCTGCCTGCCCCCCACCATGGGAGTGATCGTGGTCATCGGCAAGATCTTCACCCCCACGTGGATGCTGATGGGCTTTGAGGGCTTCGCCCGGGCCTGCGCGTTCAACCCCGACCTGGTGGCTGCGGTGTTCGCGCGCATCGGGCAGTTGCAGTTCGACTGCTGCCTGCGGGCAATGCGGATCCCGGGGGTCGTTGCCCTGTGGATGTCGGATGATCTCGCCTACGGCCAGGGGATGCTGGTGAACCCGCGGCTCTTGCGCGAGCACCTGTTCCCGTGGTACCGCAAGCTGGGCGAGATCATGCGCGAGGCCGAGATGCCGTATGCCTTCCACTCCGACGGGAACCTGTGGCCGGTGATGGACGACCTGCTTGCCTGCCACTTCAATGCGCTGCACCCGATCGAGCCGAAGGCAATGGACAGCCGGGAGCTGAAGGCGAAGCTGGGTGACCGACTGTGCCTGACCGGCAACATCGAGCTGGACCGGCTCTCACGCGGCACGCCGGAGGAGATTCGCGAGCTGACGCGCCGCAACATCGAGGACCTCGGCGCCCACGGGGGCTACTGCGTCGGCTCCTCGAACTCGGTCACCTACTACGTGCCCCTGGAGAACTACCTGGCGATGATCGAGACGGCACTGGCGGGGGGATAGTGGCAGGTGTTTCGGGCCCGATCACGAATAAGGCTGTCGGTGGGCAGTGGCTCACCCACGAACCGACATCACCTGGTCGGAGGCACTCAGCAGACCTCGACACAACCCATCGCAGCATGACTGCTTCACAGCTCCAGTCCGGGACCATACCCAATGCTCTATCGGAGGGTCGGTATGAACCGCAAAGCTGTGGTCGCAGGAACGTTGTCCCTCGTCGTTAGCATTTCCCTGGTGTTCATTGGCTGCTCCGGAGGCGGTGGCTCGGGCACCGCGGGCCCCGGGACGTTGACGGGCATCGTGGACCTCGGCGCGGCGGCATTCCATGTCGCCGCCGGGGAGACCGTCTGGTGCGTGGGTGACGTCACGATCCGTGCCGGGAGCGCGCTCATCGAGGGTGCACTACTCTCACAGGCCGTCACGGGCAACGGCACCAACGGCTCGGACATCACCCTCGAGACACCGGGCGACATCGTCGTGACCGGGCGTGTGGTTGCCGGCAGCGGCACCGCCGGCGCGGCGGAGGGCAAGGGCGGTGACGGGGGCGATGTGACGCTGAGGTCGACGGCGGGCGGCATCACCATCGGCACGGGTGCTGCGGCCGCCGCGGTGAAGCCGAAGCAGGCGGCGGCGACGAACGTGTCTGCGGGCGACGCGGCCAACGGTGGCGGGGGCATCTACGGCGGCGCGGGCGGCGTCGGCGGGACCGTGACCCTCGACTGCAACGCCGGCACGCTGACGCTCCACCAGGCCCCCGGGCTGCTGCACGTCGGGAACGGCGGGGGCGGCGGGAACGCGGTGATCGTCGGGGATAGCCGGGCGACGTATCAGGCCCCGGAGGCGCCGCGCAACAACGGCGGGCGCGCGGGGGACATCGTCCCGGTCTGCCACGCCCTCGTCGGCGTCGAGGTCCACCCGGTGGCCGAGCCGACGGTGGGCGGGCCGGAGCGGTACGCGACTCTCGACGATGGTGTCGGCAGCGGCGGGGAAGGCGGCGGCGGCGGGGACGTGTACTTCGGCGAGGCCCCCGCGACAGCCGACACCAGCCACACCCGCGCCTCCGCGGTCCGTACCCGCGCCATCACTCAACAGCCGCCGCCGGTGCGGGGCGGGGCCGGAGACAACGGGCCGTACCGGGGCGGCCCCGGCGGGGACGCGACGCAGCTCTTTGGGGCCGCAGACGTCCCGCGCGTGGCGCTGGCGCGCGGATGGGAAGCCATTGCGGAGGGAGGCCCGGGCGGCAAGGCGTGTGTCGCCGAGTATGGCTCACTCGCGCAGTACGCCCTCTCCCTGTTCACTAACCCCGCCGCCTACGGGGGGGCGGGCGGCAATGCGAGGGCCGTCGGCGGACCAGGCGCCAGCGGTGCTCCGGGACAACCTGGCGGCCCCGGGGGAGAGGCGAGCGCCACGGGCGGCAACGGCGGGCTCGGCGTTGGCATGGGGGACTGCCGCACGGGCCCCGGCGGCGATGCCTACGCTGTCTCCGGCCCGGGTGGCGATGGCGGCGCCGATTGCGGGCCGCCGCCGGGTCCCGGCGGCGAGGGCGGGATCGCCGGGTACGCGTACGCGTACGGCGGGCACAGTATCGGGGCCGGTGCCTCCAAAGGCGGCGACGCGACGGCAACCATGGGCAGACCCGGCAATGGCGGTGACGGGATCCCACCCGGAGCCGCGGGATATGGTCAGAACCCCGTCGCGCAGGGCGGCGACGGGAACCCCTACGGGACAGCGGCAACCCACCTCGAGGGTCCTGCAGCTCCGGGCGCCAACTGCCCGACCGCCGGCAAGCACAAGATCTCCGGCCGCGTCACTGCGTCGTTTGGTATGCCGTTTGCCGGAACCACCGTCGGTTGGTCCCGCTGGACAACGTCTACCTCCGGCCGCGCGGAATCCCTGGCTGACGATCACGGCGAGGTGACCACCAACTCCGACGGGCGCTACGAGATCCCCAACATGGACGATGGCACCTACTGGGTCGAGCCCGAGCACAAGTGGCAGCTCCCGCTGTTCTGGAACCCGCCGATGCGCATGATCACGGTGGCAGGGGCGGATCTGCCGAACCAGGACTTCGGGGAAGCCACTGCCACCACCACGTTCGCCATCACCATCCACGTGCAGACTGCCGCGGGTGCGCCGGTTGCCGGCGAGGCAGTCAAGCTGGTGAAGCAGGGCGACTTCGTCCACGAGCAGGCGACGGATGCGGCCGGGGATGCGGTGTTCTCCAGCCTGTGGCCCGGGGTGTACAGCGGCCTGCCGCCGAGCGGCACGTCCTATGCCTACACGCCGTTCCAGTTGGTGTTCCCGTTGGCGGGCCACAACCTGCAGGGCGTGTATACGGTCACGCCCAAGTAGCGGCCTGGCGTCGTGAGAGTGCGGGGAGAGCCGCCCGGCGAGGGTCGGCCCGACATGCCCAATGCCCCTGCCGGCGTGTCCGGCAGGGGCATTGCTTGTCTGGAAGCCGCCCCACTCGCGTGAGCGGCAGGTGTCGGCGCACTCGATGACGAAAGCGGTTGCTGATGGTCGATCGCTCAGCCACAGCCCAGCGTAACCGGAGGCACTCAGCAGACCTCGACACAACCCATCGCAGCATGACTGCTTCACAGCTCCAGTCCGGGACCATACCCAATGCTCTATCGGAGGGTCGGTATGAACCGCAAAGCTGTGGTCGCAGGAACGTTGTCCCTCGTCGTTAGCATTTCCCTGGTGTTCATTGGCTGCTCCGGAGGCGGTGGCTCGGGCACCGCGGGCCCCGGGACGTTGACGGGCATCGTGGACCTCGGCGCGGCGGCATTCCATGTCGCCGCCGGGGAGACCGTCTGGTGCGTGGGTGACGTCACGATCCGTGCCGGGAGCGCGCTCATCGAGGGTGCACTACTCTCACAGGCCGTCACGGGCAACGGCACCAACGGCTCGGACATCACCCTCGAGACACCGGGCGACATCGTCGTGACCGGGCGTGTGGCTGCGGGCAGCGGCACCGCCGGCGCCGCGGAGGGCAAGGGCGGCGATGGCGGCGATGTGACCCTCACGTCCAGCGCAGGAGACATCACGGTGGGTCAGGGCGCGGCCACGACAGGCGTGAAGTCGCGCCAGAGCGGCTCAGCGAACGTGCATGCGGGTGACGCGGCCAACGGTGGTGGGGGCGTCTACGGGAGGGCCGGCGGCGTCGGGGGCACCGTGGTGCTCGACTGTGGCAAGGGCAAGCTCACGCTCCATCAGGCCCCCGGGCTGCTACACATCGGCAACGGCGGGGACGGCGGGAACGCGCTGATCACCGGGGCGGCGATGGCCACGTATGCCCCCCCCGGCGTGCCGAGCAACGATGGCGGCACGTCGGGGACGCTCGGGATGGTCTTTGCCACCCTGGAGGGGGCCCAGCTAGAGGCCGTGGCGAGCTCGCAGTCGGGCGCGTCGCCCTGGCGTGTGCTCGTCGATAGTGGAGTTGTGACCGGGGGAGCAGGCGGGGATGGCGGCGGCGTGCAGTACGGCGTGGCTCCCGAGACACTGGCGACGAGCCGGTCGGCCGCGACGCCCCGGGATGTCCGCGCGCGCGCGATCACCGAGCAGCCTCCGCCGGTGCGCGGCGGCAACGGTGCCGACGGCTACTACCGGGGCGGCAACGGGGGCTACGCCTCGCAGTGCTTCGAGACGACCGACCTGCCGCCGACGGAGGGTGCCAAGGGATGGGATGCCGATGCCACGGGCGGCGAAGGCGGGAGCGTGGTCCCCAGGGAGTACCACAGCCTCGGGGCCGGCATCATGTCCCAGTACGTGTACGACCGCGACGCTGACGTCTACGCTGGTGATGGTGGCGACGCCACCGCGATGGGCGGGCGGGGTGCCAACGGTGGCGTCGGCGACCCGGGGGGCGATGGCGGGACTGCGCAGGCGGTGGGTGGTTTCGGGGCACCGGCACCGTCTGCCGGCAGCAAGCGGCACCCCGGCAGAGGGGGTGACGCGCGCGCGTACGGCGGTCGCGGCGGCGCCGACTGCCGCGTCCCCCCGGGCACGGGCGGCGAGGGCGGCAAGGGAGGCACCGGTTCCGCAATGGGCGGCGACGCATACGCCGTCGCCCCGGACTGCATGGCCCGCGGCGGTAATGCCACCGCCACCGGTGGCGCCGGCGGAGCCGGGGGCGACGGGAAATCTCCGGGCGCCGGAGGCCCGGGAGGGGTGGCGGTGGCCAGGATCGGCGAAGGCGAGCCCGACGGCTCAGCCTTCGAGACCCAGGGCTTGCCGGGTGCCGGCGGCGCGCAGTGTCCTGCCACCGCCAAGCACAAGGTCTCCGGCCGCGTGACCGTCTCCCTGGGCCAGCCCCTGTCGGGGATCACCATCGGCTGGTCCCTCTACACCACGACGACGACACCCTCCGCCGTGGGGTCCCGTGCCGACGAGCACGGCCAAGTGATCACCGACGCTGACGGCCGCTATGAGCTGCCCGGCATGGACGATGGCACCTACTGGATCCAGCCCGATGACACCCCCGCGCCGCCCCAGTTCTGGAACCCGCCGATGCGGCTGGTCACGGTGGCGGGGGGCGATGTGGCGAGCCAGGACTTCGTCCAGACCACCGCCACCCGCACCTACACGCTCACCGTGCACGTCTGGACGGCGACGAATGCGCCCGTTGCGGGGGAGCAGATCACCCTCGTCCCGCCGGATAACGTCGTTCGCGAGCAGGCCACCAACGCGGCCGGCGACGCGGTGTTCTCCGGCCTGTGGCCGGGGGTCTACACGGCCTGGCCGCCGGAGGAGACCGGCTACAGCTACACGCCCGAGTCGATGCGCTTCCTGATCATCGGCCAGGACCTGCAGGGGATGTTCCGGGTGGCACCGGGGTAGTGCGGGGTTAGGGATGATTCTGCTGGTCTGGCACCGACCCGGAAAGGGGCGCCACAGGGCC
>CAZIWQ010000128.1:0-10520 GCA_964542355.1 uncultured Armatimonadia bacterium | reverse complement strand
CGGCTACTCCTCGCGATCACGCGGTTCGTGGCGGCGAATGAACGCCGCCACATCGCCGCGATGGTACAGTGCCACGAGCAGTCTGAGATAGCGCTTCAGCAGGCGCCCTCGGAGCATCCCCCACGCAGACCGGCCGAACGGCTCACGGAGGGTCCAGATGTAGTCGTCGAGGATACTCGCGTTCCAGGCACGTTCCCAGCGCCGGACGTGGTACTCCGGGAACCGGTTGCGGAACTCGGGGGAGCGCATCAACTCAGCGGCGCGTCGGACGATCGCCAGCATGTAGGGGAAGTCCAGCTTGCGCGTGCGGTAGAAGCTGTCGGGCATCACGCGATAGGCGGCCCAGCGCTCGGGGACATAGCAGACGCCGTGCTCCAGCCCGACGGCGCGCAAGGCGAAGGTGTCGGCCCAGTGCCCCAGGTCTCCCCGGAAGCCCCCGACCTGGCCGAGTGCATCCCGCCGGTAGATCGTGGCACACGACAGGGAGTGGCTCGCCAGCTCCACATCCAGGTACTCGCGCAGGAAGGCCTCCGGTGGTGCGAACAACGGCGCAGTCCACTTCCGGGCCCGGGACACGATGACTTCCTCGCCCTCGGGCGTAACCATCGCAACCTGTCCGAAGACGATCCCGGCGCGAGGGTACTCCTGCGCCATCGCCATCGCCCCCTGGAGGAACCCGGGCAACACGAAGTCGTCCGCGGCCCCACAGTAGACGTAGTCCCCCGTGGCCGCACCTACGAGCGTTCGCAGAGCGGCCACGACGCCCCGGTTGGTCTCCTGCCGGATGACGCGGATCCAGGGGTGCTCGTGAGCGTACCTCGCCATCACCTCGACGCTGTCGTCGGTCGACGCGTCGTCGAGCAGGATGAACTCGTCCGGGGTGCGGCTCTGTGTGACGACTGCCTCGACCGCCTGTGGGAGCAGGCGCGCGTGGTTGTAGTTCGGCATCAGGACCGACAGTGTCGGCGCACTCATCGTCGCACTCCTGTGGGGACACAAGGCCGCGCGCTCATGGGTCGAGCACCACTTCCAGCGCCGAAGCGGCTTCGGGCGGATGCAGCCCGAACTCCTCCCGCAGCCGGCTCACGTCCAGGGCTGTGTGCCGGGGCCGTGCTTCCGGCACGACTCCGGCGTCCTGCGCTCGCACCGGTTGCACGAGCCCGTCATCCACGCCGAGACACCGGGCCAGGTGCCGTGCCGCCGCCGAGTACGTGATGTCCCGCTCCGCCGACACCTGCACGATGCCGGAGAGGCGCTCCTGCGCCACGGCGGCCAGAACCCGAGTAGTGAACCCCACCGGCACCGGGGCCATCACCATGTCCGCGAACGGATGGATGACCTCGCCGTCACGCAGGGCACGCACCCAGCCGGCCAGTAGCGGCATGTCGGGAGTAATGACCTTGGTGAGGCGCACGACGCACACACGCTCCCCCCACGCCAGCAGTTCGCGCTCGACGTCTGCCTTCTGGCGCCCGTACTCCGTCAGCGGGCACACGGGCTCGTCGGCTCTGCACTGCGGCACAGCGCCGTCGAAGACCAGGTTGGTGGAGGGGAAGACGAGGTGGCTGCCACGCTCATGGAGCACGCGCGCCAGGGCGAGAGTGCCGTCGACATTGACCCTCCGGCTGTCGATGGGATGGTTGCGGCACTGCTCCAGCGAGGTCACCGCAGCCAGCAGAAAGGCCACCGTGATCCCGTCAGGCGGAAGCCACCCCGCGACATCTGTCGCCAGGTCGAGGGGCAGTGCTCCCGCGATCGCGCGGGAGCCGTCTCGTGCGGTCAGAACGAGGCTCATCCCGCACTGGTGTGACCACTCGGTCAGGGCGCGCCCGATGTGCCCTGAGCTCCCCACGATCAGCCAGCGTTCACTCGTCGGCACCGGGGCATGCTCTCTCCTGCCTCGCCTGGTGGATGCGTGCCTGCGGATCCTCACCGGCCTGAGGCGGGTGGCCGGTGAGAGTGCGCCGCCGCGCCGCTGACAGTCCCCCGACGGCGGGGCGGTGGGTCGTGGCACCCATGCTACTCGAAAATGATGTAGGAGTGATCGCCACAGTAGCCGGTCTGCCGAAAGAGCCACTCCCACTCCCGGGGTGTGTGGAAGGCGCGACAGGTGAGCTGCCAGTACATCAGGTTGACCTTCTCGCGCTCGGTGCGGTAGGTCTCTACGCACAGGTACTTGGCGTCACGGCCCACGCGCTCCATCTCCTGCAGCGCCCGCCACAGGTCATCGATGTAGAGGTTGTGGAGCACGTTGAGAGAGATCACGAGATCGAAGGAGTGGTCGCCGAACGGCAGGTCCACCGCGGAGCCGACCCGCAGGAACGGTCGCACCTCCTCCTTCGCGTTCGCCACGGCGTACTGTGAGATGTCGATCCCGGTGACCTGCGCCTCAGGGAGAACCTGGGTGAGCTCATAGAGTAGGAAGGCCTTCCCGCAGCCGATGTCGAGGATGCGTGTGCCGGGCTGGAGGTTGTAGTGTGCAACCATGGCCTCGGCCACCGCGCGCCAGCGACCATCGTAGCGGTATCCGCCATAGCCAAACTGGCGTTCGCCGTCCCAGTATTCCTGCCCGAACTCAATGGCGATCTCGGCGCATTCGGCCTTGTCATGAGCCATGACGCGGCCGAGGTAGTCCCTCGCCGTAGCCTTGTGCAGCGTGCTCAGGAAGTCAACGTATGCCACGGACGCCCGCCTCCCTCAGACCTTGTGGACGTACTCCAGTGGTTGCCGCCGGATGCTCTCCCAGTTCCCCTCGACCCAGTCGATGACCTCGCGCAGCCCCTCATCAAAGTCCACCCGTGGCCGCCATCCCAGCTCGCGTTCTGCCTTGGAGCAGTCCAGACAATATGCGCTGTCCTGCCCCAGTCGCTCGCCGACGACGCGCGTGGCGGAGGCGGGATCGTGACCCATCATCGTGCAGATGCGCCCGACGACCTCCATGATCGTCAGGTCGTTGGGCGTGCTGAAGTGGTATGTGCCAGCCCCTCCGTGGTCCAGCGCCGCCATGAGGCCCGCCACCACATCCCGCACGTGGACGAAGTGCTTCACCGCAGTGCCCCCGCCATGCAGCTCAATGGCCCTCTCCTGCTTGAGGTAGATCACCGTGCGCGGGATGATCTTGAACAGTTGCTGGTGGCGGCCGTACACGTTCGTGGAGCGAATGAGTGTCGCCGGGAAAGCGCAGTTGCGGATGAGCACGTTGAGGTACATGTCGGCAGCAGCCTTCGAGACGGCATACGGCGTGCTGGGGTGGAAGGGCGCCTCTTCGGTGACCGGCACGGCGCACGGCCCCAGGATCTCCGCGGAGGAGATGTGGACATAGCGCTGCAGGTACCGGCATTGGCGCAGGTGATTGCACAGCCGCACGGTCGCGGTCGTGTTGGTCTCGAAGTACTCGACCGGCCGCTCATTGCTCAACCCCACCTCGCTGAGCGCCGCAACACTGATGACCACCTGGGGCTGCACCTCATCGAGTAGTCGCAGGAGCGCGTCGGGTTGGCGGACGACATCCAGTTGGTGGAACTGGAAGCCGGGCGCCGGGTGCTGACGGTACGGCAGGAAGAGCGCCGGGTACTCTGCGGACCGACTGACGCCCACAACGGTCGCGTCGGGCTCCGCAAGCAGCGCCTCCACAATGTGGCTTCCCGTAAAGCAGTTGCTCCCGATCACGACGTATGCCTTCATCGGAACCACTCGCTCTGATTATCTGACGGCGCTAGGGGGTCCGGCCGGCACAGCCACATCCGGCCGGCCCCCGAGACGTAGCGGCCGGCCGAGTGCCCTCCCGAGCCATTCTGGCGTGGCTTGGCGGCCTCGGAACGGCTTTTCGGCCGCTCTTCTAGCGCCGGTAGAATGCCCGGACGCAGTCGATCGCGTACGCGATCTCGTCGCCGGTCAGGTGCTGGTGTGCCGGGAGGGTGATGATCTGCCGACTGTCGGCCTCGCACACCGGGAAGCTGCCGCGGGGGTACCCGAGCGCGCGCGCCGCCTCCTGGAGATGCACCGGGATCGGGTAGTGCACCTTGGCCTCCACTTCGCGCTCCTGCAGCCAGGCCAGCAGCTCATCTCGCCGCCGCGCGCGCACCATGTACAGATGGAAGACGTGCCGCACGCCCTGGCGGCGCGTTGGCACCGAGATGTCATCGCCGAGTTCGGCCAGCGCTTCATCATACACGCGGGCGTTCTCGATCCGCTGCTGCGTGATGGAGTCGGCCTGCGCGATCAACCGGTTGCCGACCACCGCCTGGAGGGTATCCAGGCGCGAATTCGTGCCGAAGATGCGCACCTCATCACGGTTCACAAGGCCGTGGTTGCGCAGCAGGCGGAGCTGCTCGGCCAGCTCCTCGGAATGAGTGACGATGAGGCCGCCGTCCGCCCACACGTTGAGGTTCTTGAGGGGGTGGAGACTGAAGCAGGCCGTCCGGCCCCACGAACCCACGGGCCGACCGCCAAGGGACGCCCCGATGGCTTGACAGGCGTCTTCCACAATCGGCAGCCCGTGGCGGTCCGCGATCTTGACAATGGCGGCCATGTCGGGAACGTTGCCGGTATAGTGCACCGGCACGATCGCCTTCGTCCTGTGCGTGATGGCCGCCTCAATCTGCGAGGCGGCGATGACGAAGCCATCCTCACTGTCGACCAGCACGGGGCGGGCCCCGGTCATCACGATCGCCCCGACGGTCGCGATGAAGGTGGTGGCACACGTGATGACCTCGTCACCCGGGCCAACGCCCAGAGCGCGCAGCGACAAGATCAGAGCATCGGTGCCGCTGCCGACGCCGATGGCATGCGGCGCGCTGCATAGCTGCGCGAAGCGCTGCTCAAACTCCGAAAGTGGCCTGCCCAGGGTGAAGTCGCCGGTTTTGACGAACTCGCGCAGATCATCCAGGTAGAGGTCAACGTCCGCGAACTGGCGGTACAGGTATGAAAACGGAACGCCCAACGTGCTGCCTCGCTGTCAAGCGCCGTAGAAGGCGCGGATGCTATGGGCGACATACTCGAGCTCTTGGCGCGTGAGCTCCGGATAGATCGGCAGGCTCAGGATGCGTCCCGCCTGTCGCTCCGCCACCGGGAAGTCGCCGCGACGATAGCCCAGAGCGGCCGCCGACTCCTGCAGGTGGATGGGGTCCGGGTAGTGGATGGCGCTGCCGATGCCCCGCTCGGCCAGGTGCTGCTTCAGCTCGTCGCGTCGGTCAGCCTGGATCACGTAGGTATGGTAGACGGCCGTCTCGTGCGCGTGCTCGGTGGGGGGCTGCACGGCCGCGATGTCCGCCAGGGCCGCCGTGTACCACGCGGCGTTGGCCCGCCGCCGGTCGGTCCATTCGCGGACATGGCGCAGCTTCACCAGCAGCATCGCCGCCTGGATCGTGTCCAGCCGCGAGTTGCCGCTCCAGACCACGCATTCGTCTCTGGTCTTCAGGCCCAGATTGCGCGCGATGCGGAGCCCGGCGTCACACGCCGGGTCATTGGTGGTGAGCACCCCGCCGTCACCGCAGGCGTTGAGCGTTTTGAGTGGGTGGAGGCTGAAGCAGCCGATGGTGCCCAGCGAGCCGACCGGGCGGCCCCGGTACTGCGCCAGCACCGCCTGGGCACAGTCCTCCACCACGCTCAGGCCGTGGCGCGCCGCGACCGTGAGGATGGGGTCCATGTCGGCAGGGCGCCCGGTCAGATGAACGACCAGCACGGCCCTCGTGCGCGGGGTGATGGCGGGCCCGAGTTGCGCGGGATCGAGGTTGAGGTCGTCCCCGACATCCACCAGCACCGGCCGCGCGCCCACCAGCGCAATGCAACTGGCAGTGGCGACGAAGGAGTTGGGGACGGTGATCACCTCGTCGCCGGGACCAATCCCCAACTGCCGCAGCGCGAGGATCAGCGCATCCGTTCCGGAGTTCACGCCCACGGCGTGCGACACGCCGCACAGGGCCGCAAAGCACTGCTCGAACTGCTGCACCTCCTCGCCCAGCACGAAGTGGCCGTGGTCCAGGACCTGCGACACGGCCGCCATCAGCTCCGACTTGAGCGCAGCGTGCTGAGCGGCGATATTGACGTAAGGTACCTGCATGGCGCTCTCACTCATACGGGATCCGACTGCGTCAGGTGAGTCTGCCCGAGCAACTCCCGCGCCTTCTTCAGTTGCGCCGCCTGTTGCTGCGCCGTGACCGGGGTGCCGCCGGCGAAGCTGCGGCGCGCCCTGCCTTCGGGGAGGAAGTCATTGAGCAGGATGCAGCACCACATCAGGCGGTAGACCGGCAGCAGCGCCGCGAACCGGGCGAGATGGGCCGGCGGGTCGCTCAGATCCTCGGCCGCCGTTGCGGCGAAGCTATCCCAATACTGCAGCGGCACCGGCACCGCCGGCTGGCAGAAGAAGTCGCACACCAGCTTGGCCGGGTCGTCCCAGCCGGCATACTCGAAATCGATGAAGCGCAGGCGGCCGTCGGGCTGCCGCAGGGCGTTATGGAAGCCGAAGTCCGAGGGCGACACTCTCCGGTCCGCCGCGGGCAGCGCAGCGGGGCCCCACTGCGCCTGCACCGCGGACCTCACCATGTCAACCCGGGGTCGCAGCTCTTCCCGCACGAACACCAGTGCCGCGGGGTGTGTCACTCTCGCGAGCCGGGCCAGGCGGCGCTCGAGGGTCTGAAGGTGCTCGGCCACACTGAAGCAGGCGCCCGAGGCCACGGGGAGCTCCCGCGCCTCAGCGCGGCAGCGGTTGAGGTCGCGGTAGAACGTGACGGCCGTCGCGACATCCTCGGCCGCGACCTCGCAGCGACTAACCCGTCGCCCCTCGATGAACTCAAAGAGGGCCAACCCGGCCTCCGCGTCGGCGGCCAGGGGACGTGGCGGCACCGGTACGTCGTGCTCCCAGGCGAAGCGGCAGAACGCCAACTCAGCGCCCAGGCGATCGCGCGCGTCCCCGGGATGGCGGAAGTACACCTTGAGCAGCAGCGACACACCTGCTGCCGCCAGCCGGAACACGCGGTTGTTGGCCCCGCCCGCGAGCGGGACCAGACAGGCCTCTGGCGCGAGCCCGAGCTCCCGTAGCAGACGCCGCAGCGCCGCGGCCTGCTCTGCCGGAAGCGTCGCGGTCATGGGCAGAGCAGCCCCTGTGCTTCGGCCCACGTGCTCACCCGCGCGAACCGCCGCTCACTCTCGTGATGGCGGTTCGGGTCGAACAGGATCCGCGCGACACCGTCCGGGAACGCCGGCTCGGCCAGGAACTCCGGCAGATCGTCAATGAAGTGGGTGCAGCCGACCTGCCCGATGCGCTGCAGCTTCGCCAGCTTTGACAGCTCGAAGATCACGTTCTCGGGGAGCAGGCCGGATGCGTGGACGCCATGATCGGCGAGCCATTGTCGCGCCGACGCATGCAGGTCGTACTGTGGCCCGCGATACGGATGGCGGGTCCGGTGGCTGATGATCCACAGCGCGAGGCCGCTCTTGGCGCAGCGGCGGAGGAACTCCAGCGCACCGGGGAAGGCCTGGGCATCGCACATCCGGGGGCCGTACACGTAGCCCTGGAGCTCGATCCAGAGTTCCTCCTGCCCGCACTGCCGCAGATGACCGCGCACGCTGTCCTTGCTCACGGGCAGGTCCGCGGGGATCAGGGCGCGCTCTGCGGCCGCGGCATGGAACACCTGATCGTAGCACACGATCGTGTTGTCGAAATCCACACCCAGGATCATCGGCTACCCCGTCTCCCCGGTCATGTCGATGATCGGTCGGACGACGAGCGCGGCCTCGAGATCGTCGAGTGCCTGGTTGATCGCGGACAACGGATACGGCGGCGAAAGCACCGCCTGTAAGCGGAGGCGGCCGGAGGCAATCAGCTCGCAGTAGCGCGCATAGTCGCGGTCGGGAACGCTGTCACCGCCCCAGGTGCCCAGCAGCTTCTTGCCCTGGTTGAGCTGGCGCGGATCGATCTCCAGACGCTCATCGAAGTGAGCATTGCCGACGATGACCGCCGCGCCGCCCTGCGCACGGACACTGGCGAGCGCCTGGAGCATGACCGGAGGCCTCCCGGTGGCCTCGATGGCCACGTCGACACCACCGGCGCACAGCGCCATGATGCTCGCGACCACGTCGGTCCCCTGCGCCGCGATGGTGTCGGTCGCGCCCATCTGCCGCGCCAGCGCGAGCTTCTCGGGTCGGAGGTCGATGGCGATGATCGGGTGGGCCTGTGCAATTGCGGCGGCCGCGACCGCACACAGTCCCACACCGCCGATGCCGAAGACCGCGAGGCGGGTGCCGGCGGCGACCCGGGCGGCATTGAAGACGGCGCCGGCGCCGGTGGCGACCGCACAGCCCACCAGTGCCGCATCCATCATCGCGACCCCGCCGGGAAGCGGTGTCAGGCGGTTCTCGGCGATGACGGCATATCGCGAGAACGTGGTGATCGCCCCGGCGTTGACCGGGCGGCCGTTCCAGTCGTAGACCGTTCCGGGCACATCCAGACCGCAACCCTTGATCCACGACAGGATGACCTGCTGGCCTGGCGCGACCCTGGTGACGCCCGGGCCGATCTCCTGCACGATCCCACTGCCCTCGTGCCCCAGGCAGTGCGGCAGGTAGCGGTCCTCGCCGCGATGCCCGCGGGCCTCCAACACCTGGGTGTGGCAGACGCCGCTGTAGGCGACCTCCACCAGTACCTGTCCGGGTTTGAGCGCGGGGATCTCAAGCTCAACGAGTTCCAGCGGACGGCCCAACTCGACCAGAATGGCGGCGGTCGTCTTCATGTGCTCTCAGCTCCCCAGCGCTTCCCGCACTCGCCGGCCGATCATCTCGGCGGTGAGGCCGTGTCTTGCCCGAGCATACCCCTGCCCACCCGCTTCGTGGATGAAGAAGTCGCCGGTGCCGATGCGCAGCAGTCGCCCCGACGTGGCGGGGCGGTCCGCCAGCCATTCCGCGACGGCGCCCCCCAGCCCGCCCAGGAGGCTGTGCTCCTCGATGGTGACGACCAGCGGGTAGCGATCAAAGGCCTCGCTCAACATCGCCTCGTCCAGTGGCTTGACGGTGTGATAGCTCACCACTCGCGCCGACAGGCCTGCCGCGTGCAGCTCGCGCCCGGTCTCGGCGGCCATGGGCACCAGGTTCCCGGTTGCGAGGAGGCACACGTCCTGCCCCTCGCGGATGGTGATGCTCTTGCCGAGCACGAACTCCGGCTCGCGCTCGTGTACCGCGGGCTCGCCCTTCTTGCCCATGCGCAGGTAGACGGGGCCGGGGTGACGCGCCGCCGCTCGCAGCGCCAGCCGCACCTCGATGGGGTCGCCGGGACAGACGACCGTCATGTTCGGCAAGGAGCGCAGGATCGCGATGTCCTCGCACGACTGATGGGTGGGGCCGTTCGCGGCGTACGACAGGCCGGCGCCGACGCCGGCGATGATGACCGGGAGGTCGTGGTAGCAGACATCCACCCGGATCTGCTCCAGGCAGCGCGTGGTCGTGAAGGGTGCGATCGTGTACGTGATCGGTCGCAGGCCGCAGAAGGCCATCCCCGCGGCCACGCTCATCATGTTCGCCTCCGCCACCCCGCAGTTGTAGAACTGCATCGGGAAGCGGGCCTTGAACTCATCAAACAGGCGGTTGCCGATGTCCCCGGACAGCAGGACGACCGGGTCCCCCTCCGTGGCCCGCGCCAGCAGCTCGGCGACGAAGGCGTTTCTCATGCCAGGCCCAACTCCGTCCGCGCCCGCGCCAACTCGGCGGCATCGGGGATGCGGTAATGCCAGTTGTTGTCGTCTTCCATGAACGAGACGCCGCGGCCCTTGACGGTATGTGCAATGACGGCCACCGGCCGCCCGCTGCCGTCCGGGACATTGCGCAAGACCTCGGTCAGGGCCGCGATGTCGTGCCCGTCCACCTCGCATGCGCTCCAGCCGAAGCTCTCCCACTTGTCGCGCAGCGGGGCCAGGGCCATGACCTCGTTGCTGCGTCCAGTTGCCTGCCACTTGTTGTAGTCGACGATTGCGACAAGGGTGTCCACGCGTTGGGCCGGCGCGAGCAGCGCCGCCTCCCAGGTGGAGCCCTCGTTGCATTCGCCGTCGCTCAGGAGCACGTACACGCGGTAGTCGTGCCCGGTTACGCGCCCCGCCAGCGCCATCCCCAGCCCCAGTGACAGGCCATGGCCGAGCGACCCGCTGGCGACCTCGACGCCCGGCGCACACGCCGCTCCCGGGTGCTCCGGGAGGCAGTGCCCCGGCTCGGCAAAGTCATCGAGTGTCGCGAGGGGGAAGAAGCCGCGGTGGGCGAGCGTGGCGTAGAGCGCGGTCGCCGCATGGCCTTTGCTCAAGAGCAGCCGATCGCGCGCGGGGTCATCGGGACGGGCGGGATCGAGCGCCAGAACCTCCCAGTAGGCGGCCACCAGGATGTCGACGCACGACAGCGCGGACGCCAGATGTGGCGCCCCGGAGCGGTGGGACATCTCGACGAGCTTGCCGCGGATGCGGCGGGCGAGGGTGGTCAGCTCCTGCGGGTTCATCGCCTCACTCCTTCCACCCGATCGTCGTCCCCAGGTTGTGCCGGGTGCG
>CAZIWQ010000127.1:0-10555 GCA_964542355.1 uncultured Armatimonadia bacterium | reverse complement strand
ATAGGAGATCACGTTGTCGCGTTCAACGATCGTGATCTCGGCCGTCGGGTCGAGGCGGCGGGCGCGCGCCGCCGCTTTGGGGCCCGCCGCCACTCCACCGATGACGACGATCTTCAAGGCCTGTGACATCATGCATCATCCCCTTGTCTCCGTTGGCGCCCACAGGGCGCGCTGTGCTTGGCCGACAGACGGTCCTGTCCCGCTACGACGTCCACCCCGCCGCGTAGGCCTCAAACAGAGCGACGATGTTCGCCGTCGGTGTCTCCGGCGGGATGTTGTGCGCGGTACTGATGATGAACCCACCCCCGTCACGCCCGCCGGCGAGTAGCCCCCGCACCATCTCGCCCACGTCGTCAGGCGTGCCGGCAGGGAGGGTCTCCTGGATGTCCACGCCCCCGTGGAAGCTGATGTCGCGGCCGAACTCGCGCTTCAGCGCAGCGAGCTCCATGCCGCGCGCGCGGGGCTGCAGCGATTGGAGGATGTCCAGGCCACAGTCGATGAAGTCCGGAATCAGCTCAACCACCGACCCGCAGGTGTGGTGCATGACCCGGATGCCGTACTGATGCGCCAGCGCAATGGTGCGGGACAGACCGGGCTTGAAGAAGCGCCGCCACGTCTCCCGGCCCATCATCAGGCCGGCCTGCGTGCCGAAGTCGTCGCCCATCATGAAGATGTCGATGCCGCCGGCGGCCGCCCCGAATACGCGCCGGTTGTACTCCAGGAAGTACTCCCGGATGTGGCCCACGATCGCATCGACAATCTCCGGGTTCCACACCAGGTCGATGTAGGCCTGTTCCATGCCCCGCAGGTACATCATGGGCTTGAATTGGGCGGTGCGGTCGAGCCGGTCGCCGGCGTTGACGACGGCCCAGTCGGGATACTGCGCACACTCGCGGGCGACGGCGGAGTAGTCCCACCAGTCGGGCGAGGGCCAGTGCCGGTAGCCGTCGATATCGGCGACCGTGGCTGCCCCGGCGAGCGGGGAGACCTCGGCGTGGCGGTACTGCCACTGGTACGGCCCGCGGGTGACCTGCATCGTCCGCCGGCGGACGCCCCACAGGTCTTCCACGGTGCCGTCAGCGAACGTCCGGAACTCCTGCCCGGCGTAGCTGGGGCCGGTCACATACCGCAGGTCGACACCCAGCCGTGCCAGTAGGGCGTCCTGGGTCGGGACCTGGTAGTGCTCGCGCAGGCGGGCACTGACCTCGGGTCCGGCCCAGTAGTCCCAGGGGACGCGGTCGGGCGTTTGATGCTGCAGGGCAGTGAGGACGCGCTCGCGTGGCGTCATGGTCATCGCGCTCCGGTGCCTCGGACGCCGCGGTGTTGTCTGCCGCTCCGCAGAGCGGGCCTCTTGTCGAGCGGGACGCTCGACCTACGCGGTCGGCGGGGGGCCCGCCGCATGCCCGGCGATGCCGTTAGCCCCCTGCGCTCGGGTCGTTGGTCAGCACGAGCCGCCCGACCCGCGCGCCGGCAGGGAGGCGCGGCAGTGTGATCGTCACTTCGCCGGCCGCCACGACCGGCTTCCCCAGCAGCACCCAGGCGTCGTCGGGTAACGCCCGCGGGCCCGGCAGCGGCTTGCCATCGACGAGGGCACCGGCGAGCGGGGTGTCGGCTTCCACCTTCGCCCACAGGCCATAGGGCCCGGCCGCAGGGACGGTCACGCGCCAGGTGGCCTCCCCGGGGCCGACGAGCCGCGCATCCCCCGCCAGGCGCGCAGAGACCCCGACCTGCGCCCCGCCGCGGAGTGTCGCGGCGGCGGGGTCGAGACGCAGGTTCACGTACTGCTCCGCGGCCGCCCGCCCCACCGGCACCAGGCTGAGGTCATCCAGGTACATCTCGACTTCGACTTCCGCTTTGGTGTTCGTGTTGAGGGCGATGTAGTTGCGGCTGTTCCACTCCGGGAGCTTGATGTCCGCGGTCAGCTTCTGCCATGTCTGCGGTCGCGTCAGGTCGTAGGCGGTTGTCGCCTGGGCCCCGCGCGTGCCGGTGTCGTCGCGGAACGCGAGGCGCAGATCGGGCGCCGGCGCCCCGGCACTGATCCGGTCCACGCGCAGCCACGCACTGAGGCGGTAGGTCTGCCCGGCCTTCAGCCAGGTGAGCTCCTCGGGCGAGCCGGCCGCATCATAGCGCGTGACGATGTACTCGTTCTGGCGCGCCAGCTTGCCGCTCAGTTTGAGGCAGGCGCTGCCGGAGTGAGCAACCTCCGTGCACCGCTCCATCGCCACTCCGCGCGAGAGATAGCCCTCCGGCCCGGTCTCAAAGTCGGGGTTGGGGAGGTTCCCGGGCAGGGGGCGGCGCACCGGGCTGCGCAGCAGACGGTCGAGGGCGGCACGGAAGCTGCCGAAGTCGGGGCCCGGCAGGCGCGCCGTCTCCTCCAGCGCCTGCGCGGAGGAGCAGATGACATACCCGGCCGACTTGCCGGTGGTCGGGATACTGCTCCATGCCGCGGCGAGAGCATTGCGGCACACGGCCGCGAGCCGCTCGTCGTTCGCGTGCCGCGCGGCGAACGCCAGACCCTCCATCATGATCCACGACGATCCCGCACCGGCGCCGGTCCGCGGACACGAGGTGTAGCGGAACCCGAACTGCTCGGGCACCCACATCGTGTCGACGATGAAGCGGGCGGTCTTGACGATGTCGGCAGCCACCTCCTCATCCCCGGTCACATCGTAGTACATCTTCATGCCGGTCATGAGTACCCCGAGCATGAACCCCGCCTCACCCCAGTGCTTCTCCTGATCCGGACAGTTGCAGTGCCCCGTGTCCAGCTTGTGGTAGTAGAACCCGTGGTCGCCGGACTTGAGCGACTGCTCGTGCACCCTCCCGAGCATGATCTTCGCCGCATTGAGATAGAAGGGGTCTTCGGTGGCGAAGTAGGCGGCCATGACCAGCTTCGTCATCCAGCCGGGCTCACGGGCGTTGCCGAAGATGAAGTTGGTGGCCTGGGGGCCGGCGGCCCAGTCGGCGATCAGCCGCCCCGTCTCCCACGACCGGGTGTCGCCCCCCAGCAGGTAGTGCTCGAACATCCCCTGGGCCCAGACATGCCCGCGGTTGTCGGACCAGCCGGGGGCGGCATAGACCTTCATGTCCTTGTAGGTGGCAGGGTAGTAGCCGGCGGTGTGCCCCATGCAGTGGGTCCACTGCTGCCCGATGCGGCGCGGGTCGGCGGCATAGTGGCGGGTGTCGACGTCCCGTTCGTGGCGCAGGCATTCCTCGGCGCGCCAGTAGAACTCGGGCTTCCCGCTGCGGGCATACTGGGTGAGCAGCCCGTGCCCGAGGTCGTACTCGAGATTGCCCCAGTTCCAGGTGCGCTCGCCGTACCAGTCGCCGAAGTTCATCATGCCATACTCGCGGGCGGCGTCGCGCGCTTCGCCATACCGCTCGATGCCCCGAGCCAGCGCCTCATCGTAGCCGGTGAACTGGTCGCGGACGGAGACAGCCAGCTTGCGCAGCGCCCCACTGTCCTCGATCCATTGCGGGGGGACTGTGGCGATGGGCCCGGCCTCAAGACCCGCGGCCGGGCCCGGTGCCTGCGGCCCGACCCATACCTGCCACGTGCGGGTGAAGCCCTGGCGCAGCGTGTGCAGCCCGTCGCGCAGGTGGTAGTAGAGCTTGTCCTCGTCTTTGCGGTCAGCGTAGAAGCCCGGGGGCAGCGCCGGGAGGACACCGAGCACCATGGCCCCCCCGCGCACCGCGACCGACAGTGGCCACTGCTCCCACAGGTGCGGGAAGAAGGCGACCTCGGCCTCCCCCGCCCGGATAATCGGGCTCAGACGCTTGCCTGTGGTGCTGCCGGGCTCGCGGACCCATTCATTGTCTTCCCGCTGGAGCACGCGCTCACCCTCGCGGACAGCGACGGCGGCGGCTCCCTCCCCGACCTGCACCTCATCCCGGCCGGTCGCGGGCCCCACGAGCTCGAGGGAGCGCAGGGGGGTGAATTCCGCCGCAGTGTTGTCGTTCTCGAACGTGTAGTCGATGCGTGCCAGGGGCAGCCCCTGCCAGCGGTGGCAGCGGATGACGAAGGCACACAGCTTGCTGCCATCCTCGGCGACGAAGGCCCCCTCGGTACGCTGGACCGCCTTGACGGGTCCGGCCTCCTCCTCCGCACTGCGGTCCACGCGCCCGCGATAGGTCTTGCCCGCGGCATCCACGAGAACCATTGCCGCGGGCGCCGGCGCGGCGGGAGTGGCGCCCGGGTCGACTGCCGGTCCCCCGGCGGCCGCCACGATCTCGCGGCCGTACTCGAGCGTGACGGTCTCTGTCTCTCGCGGAACCACGCAGTCGATGCGCAGCCACTTGACGCTGCCGTCCGCATGCCAGCGGACGGTCGCGACGCGCTGCGAGGCGAGCTCCTGCCCTTGACAGAGCACCCGGGCGTGGCTCGGACCGGCGAGGGCGCCCCGGGGGAAGGGCACGCCGACGGTGATCGGCAGCCGGTCAAGCTGCCACCCGCCGGGATGGATGCGGATCGGCACCGTCGCCCGGGCCACGGCACCCGCGGGCATAGTGGCGCCGGCCACGGTTAGTGGCGCGGTGGCGAACTTGGCGCCCTCCCGCGTTTGCCCGCGCACGACCACCTGGAGCGGCCAGGTCTTGACGGCGGGGATGTCGACGCGGTGGTTGTTGGCCCATCCGGTCCCGGCGTCGCGATTGTTGGTGGTCCCGCGCAGGAGGTCGGCACCTTCCTCGACCGTGGCAGGCGTCGCTCCGGCGGGTCCCCAGTCGACCTGACACCGGCTGGGCGCCGTCGTGGTCCAGCGCACGTGGAGCGTGCTGTCTACGTCGGCGTAGGCAGTGAGGTCACCCACCACATCCTGCGCCTGCGCCGCGACGTGCGAGCCGGCGAGGGCGATCAGTGTGAGGGTCACGAGTGAGGCGGTCGGGAAACGCATGGGGGATCACATCCTGGGTGGCACAGACATTCACGGCCCCCGGAGGGGGCTACAGCGACGGAGGTACAAGGCTCCCCACCCACGACCAGGGGTGGCTACAGGTCGTCATCCGGGTCGAGGAGTGAGCCGCCGATCCCGCGGGCCAGCAGAAAGCCCTCGACCGTGGGCTCCAGCCGATCGAGGCCGCCCCAGACGGTGAGGGTCCCGGGATCACCATCCCCCTTGCGTCCGAGGAACCCGGCGAGGCCGGCGATCCCGCGGACGACTTGCCCGAGCGTGGGGGACGCCTCGCCGATGGGGATGCCGCGCATTACGCATACCACCGTCACCTCCGGCTCGCTCAGCAGGTTACCACACGGCATGTCCGGGGTCTCGCGCGACAGCTTCATGAGCAAGAGGACGCGCCAGGCCATCGCCAGGTCCACGGCGAGGCACGCCGGAATGCCGTCGACCACGGTGCGACGCCGCTCCTTGGGGCGGCAGCCATCCTTGAGGGTGTCGTGGTAGGCCTCGATCCCCCAGCATTGCGTATACCACTGAACGCACTGCTCGGCGGCGGCAAACTCATCAGTCGGCGCCGTCGTCAACAGCATCCACTCCAGGGGTATGGCGCCCTCCGGGGCGCCGATCTCCTGCGCGAAGACTGCCCACGCGCGGCACGGGGGTAGCGACTCGCCGGGGGGAGGCGGCAACTCCACCGAGGCGTGGCGCACCGCCAGGTTCGCGGTGCGGGGTAGCCGGCTGGTGCGTCCGGGGACGGCGACAGCGGCTTCTCCGGCGACGGGGGTCGCCGCCAGGCGCTCCCACAGGTCACGATCGTCGGGTTGGGTGGCAGCTTCGCCTTCTGCTTTGGCCGCGGGCGTGGGCTTCCGTCCCTTCCCTGCTGCCCGACCTCTCTGGACGCGTACGAGCAACAGCGGGCCCTCGGGGTGGGGGGCCGCCTCCGCGAACAGCTCGTACGGATCAGCGTCGCATTCGGCGACGCAGATGAGCATCGTTGCGGGACACAGCCGCTGGGTCTGCGCCACGGCCCGGTAGCTGCGGAGGCACTGCGCGATGCCCGTCTCGGCGGGCCGCGGGCCCCGGCGCCGCTGGCGCTCCCCTCCGGCCTTCGGCACCCGCGCCCAAGCCTGGACGTCGAGCAAGCCCAACGGCGTCCCTGTCGTGGTGAACGCGAGGGTGTCATGGAGCGTCAGCGCCATCTCGGGCTCCTGCGTGCCGTCCATCAGGAAGAAGTCTCGGGCGGCGTGCTCGGTGTAGTACAGGCTGGTTGTCTCCTGCACGGCCACGACCACCGGATGCTCTCTGACCCGCGCCACCGTGTCTTCCACGTGGGACATGAGCAGCGTCTGCATCTCGGACAGCTCTTTGTCCAAGGACGGGTACCCCCCTTCGTCTTGGGCTCCGACCCGCTGCATGCGGCGGGGATAGGCGCTCCTACCCGCGTCGCGACGGCCGGGCCGCGCAGGGCCCCCGGGCGGGGCCGTTGTAGCCCGTAGCATGGCCGTCCCGCAGAGCGGGACCACCAGCGGAAGAGCCTGTCGCAGAAGCCGCGCCGCCCGGAGTGCGGTTCCACCTCTCCCCCCGGGAGAGGTCGCCCGAAGGGCGGGTGAGGGCTCTGGTACCCACTGTCACACCCGCCCTCACCCCGACCCTCTCCCGGTGGGAGAGGGAGTCCTGTCCGGTGCCCCGCCTGATCCGATGGCGCCCGTCCTGCCGGGCGTGCCCGCGTGGCATACGGTTTTAGCCCTGCGCAAGCAGATGCACAGCAGCAGGTTGGTGCCTCGCTCGATCCGATGGCGCCCGTATCGCCGGCCACCCCCGCCTGGCATTCGGTTCTAGCCCTGCGCAAGCAGCTTGCCGCCGCGGCGGGGCTCGAAGACGAGTTGGGCGGGATGCTTGCTGACCGCGTGGTTTTGGGCCCCCGCGGCGGCGGCCTTGTCGAGGAGGCTCGCGAGCTGACCGGTCTTCTCGGCCCGCTCGAAGATCAGAGCCCACACGCAGTCCTGCTCGCGATCGACCTCACACTTGCCGTCGTCATAGCCACCGCAGGGCCCGTGCAGTTGGCCCTTGGGGCAGCGGGCGACCGGGCAGATGCCGGCGTAGTCACCGACGACGCAGTCGGAGCAGCACACACAGCGCTCGTAGATCTGGCCCTTGCGGGCGGTGATCGCCGAGAACAGGCTATTGAGGCCGGGGAACACCGGCTTCGTCTCCTGGCTGTCGGCGACGGCTTGCACACCGGTGCCACAGGAGAGCACGAGGATGGCGTCGGCGGCCGCGACCTCGGCTGCGTGCTTGCGCAGCAGGCGGGCGGTATCCAGCACATTGCAGGCGACGTCGGGAACGACGGTGCCGGTCACGGTCTTGCCGGCCTGCTCGAGCTCGGCCTTCATCTCGGCGACTTCGGTGTCGCCCCCGGTCTGACACTGGGTGGCGCAGTCCCCGCAGCCGACGATGAACACCTTCGCGGAGCTGTCGAGCAGGCGCAGGACTTCCTCAAACGGCTTCTTGCTGCTGGCAATCATTGGCTAGCACCCCGTTGCGGAGCGATGTATAACTACATTATACGACAAACACCGGAACACCGGCAAGTGCGCCCGGGCTACAGCCCCGCCTGGTCCAGGATCGTCGGGACGTGCTTGTCCCACCCCAGGGGCATCATGTGGACGCCCTGGCACATGGGCTTGAGCTCGCGGACGAGCTGTGCGCTCATCTCGATGCTCTTGGCGACGCGCGTCTCCTTGTCCGCCAGGGCCTCGATCATCCAGTCGGGGACGGTGACGCCGGCGACGTTGGCGTTCATGAACTTGGCCATCATCGGGCTCTTGAGCACGACGATGCCGGCGAGGATGGGGATCGGGACGTCACCGAGGCGGGTCATGAAGCGCTCGAACTGGGCGGCGTCGTACACGGCCTGGGTCTGGCAGAACTCGGCTCCGGCCTCGATCTTCTTGAGCAGCTTATAGATCTGCGGCTCCATCGGCATGGCGCCGGGGTTGACGACACACCCGAGGCAGAACTGCGGTGGCTCGCCGTCCAGTGGCTCGCCGTCGATGAACTTGCCCGCTTCCTTGCGGTCGGGATAGTACGCCATGTCCCGCCCTGTGGTGAGTCGGCGCGCCGCCTTGAGCAGCGATACGGAGTCGAGGTCGAACACCGGCTTGGCCTGCGGATGGTCGCCCAGAGTGGTATAATCGCCCGTGAGGCACAGCACATCGCTGATCCCGAGGGCACAGGCGCTGAGCAACTCTGACTGCAGCGCCAGCCGGTTGCGGTCACGACAGACCATCTGGAGCACGGGCGGGAGCCCGGCCTCCTTGAGCTTGACGCACCCGACGAGCGAGCTGGCCCGCATCACCGAGGACTGGATGTCGGTGACATTGATGCCGGCGACGCGCCCGCGATAGAACTCGGCTTCCTCCACCATGTGCTCGAGATGGCAGCCTTTGGGGGGCGCCACCTCACCGGTGATGATGAACTTGCCACTTGCGATGGCTTCCCGCATGCCCACGGGTGTTCCTCCTTGCTGGCCGCATTCGCGATGATGTCGTCGGCCGCACACCGCGCGGCTACTGCTGCTAGTGAACGGGACGGAGTCATTTCGCCACTTCGCGCAGGACACCTCCCCGGCGGGCGCTCAGGGGTGACCGTCCCGCTTCGTGGGCTCCGGCTCGCCCCGGAATCCATGCGCGAGGCGGGCACTGGCAGCGGGCACGGCTGCAGTACCTCAACCCGCCACGAACAATCCTCCCCGCTGAGGTGTTAAGCACCAAAGAGCCTGCTGACCGGAAGCCTGCGGGGGGCAATCGGTCCACTCGGAAATCCAAGAAAGGCCCCACTCCCATGTCTCGCGATGACCTCACCAGCCTGTCCGCCCGTCTCATCGCCAGCGTCGAGACGGTCATCGTCGGCAAGCGCGACGCGGTCGGCCTGTCGGTTGCCATCCTCCTGGCCGGCGGCCACATGCTGATCGAGGACATCCCGGGGGTAGGCAAGACGATGCTCGCGCGCGCGCTCGCCAAGTCTGTCGGCGGGAGCTTCAAGCGCATCCAGTTCACCCCCGACCTCCTGCCGGCCGACATCACGGGCGTCTCGATCTACAATCAGGACTGCCGCGAGTTTGAATTCCGTCCCGGGCCGGTGTTTGCCCACGTCGTGCTCGCCGATGAGATCAACCGCGCTACCCCCAAGTCGCAGGCGGCGTTGCTGGAGGCGATGGAGGAGGCCCAGGTCACGGTCGACGGCGAGACGCGCGAGCTGCCGCGCCCGTTCTTTGTGATTGCCACCGAGAACCCCATTGAGTACGAAGGCACCTACTCGCTGCCGGAGGCCCAAATCGATCGCTTCATGGCGCGCGTTAGCCTCGGCTATCCCGCCCACCGCGACGAGGTGGACGTGCTCACGCGCCAGATGATCGAGCACCCCATCGCCCGGGTCACCCCGGTGGTGTCGCCCGCCGAGGTGGTCGCCCTGCAGCATGCCGTGCGCGAGATCCATGTCGACGAGGCGCTGAAGGACTACATCGTCAGCACCGCCGCGGCGACCCGCACCCACCCCGATGTGGAGCTGGGTGCCAGTCCCCGGGGCTCGATCGCCCTGGTCCGGCTGGCACAGGCGGTGGCGGCGACAGACGCCCGTGACTACGTGACACCGGATGACATTCAGCGCGTCGCGGTGCCGGCGCTGGCCCATCGCATCGTGGTCAAGCCCGACCGGCGCATCCAGGGCGTCTCCGCGGCGCAGGTCGTGGCCGAGGTCCTCGACTCCGTGCCCGTACCCCTCGGGGTGAGATGAGATGATCATTGGCAAGCGGCATGCGCTGCTGTGGGGGCCGCTGTTCATCTTCATCGTGGCCTTCACGCTGCATGTGAACCAGATGTTCATCATGTTCGCCGCCCTGGGTCTGCTGGCGCCCGTCTCCTACGCCCTGGGGCGGCGGAAGCTGGCGGACATCGCGGTCACCCGTCACACCCGCTCGGTCATGACCGCCGGGGAGAGCGGGCGCGTGGCGCTCACCTTGCGCAATGACGGCGCGCTACGTCAGTTCTTCCTGCTGGTGCGTGACCGGCTGCCCGAGGGGCTGGAGAGTCCCGAGGAGGGCGAGGTGCTGGTGGCCGACCTGCCGGCGGGAGCGGAGGAGTGCCTGCACTACTCGCTCCTGGCGCGGCGGCGCGGGGTGTACCAGGTGGGGCCCTCCGCGCTGGAGGGCTCGGACTACCTGGGGCTGTACAAGTTCGTCCGTCACAGCGGGGACGCCACCGAGCTGCTCGTCTATCCCCGGGCCGTCCCCATCCCCAACCTGTGGCCGCGCAACCTCCGTGGCCGCACCCCGCACAAGTCACGCCGGCGCCTGGTGGGACCGAGCCCCGATGTCTACGGCCTGCGCGACTACACCCCCGGGGACGACCTGCGCCGGATTGCGTGGAAGGCCTCGGCCCGCCGCGGCAAGCTCGCGGTGATCGAGACCGAGCAAAGCGACGCCACCCAGGCCGTCATCCTGCTCGACCTCCAGGCGGGGACGCACGCCGGAGCCGGCGATGTGTCCACACTCGAATACGCGGCCACGCTGGCAGCGTCCCTGGCCACGGAGGCACTGTCGCGGGGCTGCAACGTGGGCCTCATCGCGGAGGGGGCCGGGGAGCACACGGTCGCTGTGTCCG
>CAZIWQ010000126.1:0-10596 GCA_964542355.1 uncultured Armatimonadia bacterium | reverse complement strand
GGGAGGTACTCCGCCGGGTCGGCGGACGCGCTGCTGAGCGCGTCGATGGAGGCAGCCGCCGGCTGCGCCGCCGGCTTGAGGGCGGCACGGGCGAGATCCCTCAGGCGCGGAGTGTCTCCGGACTTGCGGGCGGCCTGCCACTCGGGGCTGCACTCACACAGCATCTGGTAGAGCAGTTCGGCAACGGTCGGATCGTCGTGGTGGGCGATCAGCTCCGCGATCTGCGCGATGTCGGCGTCGCTGGCCCGCCCACGCCCGCGCAGGTAGCCCTCGACGAAGATCGCCCCGTTGGCCATGTGACGCTTGCGCTGTGCGATGGCCTGGGCTGCGGTGTATGTTCCCGCCAGGACGTCCTGCGATCTGATCTTGGGCTCGTGAGGCTCGTATGCGGTGCCCACGTCGTGCATGAGGGCGCACAGCAGCGCGAGGCGCAGCTCTGCCGGGGGAAGGCCCTCTGCGAGCCCCAGTTCTGCTGCGAGGAGAGCGACGTAGGCGTGGTGCTGAAACGGGTTCTGGTGGGCACCGCGGTAGAAGGCCGTCCGCAGGTCCGCGAGGGCCTGCAGGAGCTCGGCGGCAAGGCTCGGGTGTCCCGCGCCGCAGAGGAGCTTCGCGAGGGCGCCCATCACGTCCTCAGCATGGGTGATCTCGCGAGCAGTTGGTGGCGTTGTCATCTTCCCCACTCCCTGTGTGTGCTCTGAGATGCCGGCCGGGATAGCTGGCGAGGGCAGAGGGGCCGGCGCCCCCGGGCGCGGGGGAGCCCTACAGCAGCTCCCGCGCACATATCACGCAGCACTCGGTCTTGGCGGCCTCGCTCAGGGCTCTCACCCGCGCGACGGCGCGGTCGGCGCACGCGGCATCCACCATCGTTGCGAGGATGCAGGTCGTACGCGCGAGGTCCGGATCGATCCTCATCACTGCGAGTGCGGCGGCCTCACGCTCAGCCTTAGCCTCCCGCTTGAGGCCTTCGCCCGACTCGCTGATCGGCCGCAGGGCGGCCACCGCAAGCTCCGCGAGGCGTCTGCTGGCCGGGTCCCGCTCCAGGTAGATCATGTAGGCGCTCACCGGGTCACCGTGGGCGACAGCCCTCGCCAGACGCCTGTAGACCTCCAGGTACGAGGGCCCGTCGGGCTCCCAGGCGCGGTGAGCGCGCCCGATGGTGGCCAGCGTAGCACTGGCCGCCGCAAACCTGACGGGGCTCACCGTGCACACGGGTGTGTGCCGGGCAAGCCACATCGTTGCAACGGCGCTCACCCACTCTGAGTACGAGAGGGCGCCGGGGCTGACCGCGGCTGTGCAGGCATCACGCGCCAGCGCGTCGAGGTCTGCATCGTCCACTCCCCCAGTGCCCGTCGAGCCGGGGCTTCCGGCGGCACCACCGATGATGAGTGCGGCGGCGACGTTGGGGCCGCCAGGCCATTGGATCAGCCACTCGCCGAAGCTCGTACCGTCCGACTTGCCGTTGGGGTTGGCGCGCCACGCCTGCAGGAAGTGAGGTAGCGCCTCAGTCGGCATCCCCATCTGAGTGAGGGCTTCGCCGTACGTGCTCTCGACCATGCCACCGCGACCCACGTCCAGCAACCGCGTGAGCATGCCCCCCACCAGGCGCCGATAGCCAGATGCCCGCTCTGGCGACACTCTGGCCAACTCCAGTGCGAAGCAGGCCGCGTTGTTGGCGAACGCGGGGTTGGTCGTCGCGGCAGCGGCCCGCACCGAGTGGGCGACGGCAGCCTGCAGGCATGCCACCTGGCCGGTCGCCCCCTCCGTGGCAGCCTGGTCGTAGTAGCTCAACCCCGCCCCATCCAGGGCCTGAGCGGCGTGCTGCCGGTCCCGCCCGGCCCGCGCGAACGCCTGGCGGGCGGCAGTGAAGTGATGGGCCTGGCAGCGCACGTGGCTCCGCGCAACCATCAGGTGAGCGTTGCCCAACCACAGCCAGGCGCCCGCGTTGCCGGGCTCAAGCCGCACGGCATTGCGCAGGCTGGGGACACAGCGTGCCAGTGCGAGAGGGTCGCCGTGTCGGTCGGCTGCGTCCCCCTCCAGGCATCCGAGCTGCAGGTACATGCTGCTGAGCAAGCGCTGCTGGCAGTCCGGGCAGCGGAAGATGGCCTCTCTCAAGGCAGCAACCGCCTCGTCACCGCGGCCCATGCGTGCCAGGAGCATCCCCAGGCACAGCCGCGGCAGCGTGTCCCTTGGCGCCAGGCTAACGGCCCGCCGCAGGGAGACCTCCGGCTCAGCCAGAGGTTCGCGCTTCTCTCCCTTTACGCCGACGCCGGGCTCGTCACGTGCCTGCGGGGACATCGCGGCGTCGACGTCCAACCAGAGGCTCAGGCCTTGCGCAAGCTCCCACAGCGCGGCCGGTGAGACGATGAGCTGTGACAGCTCACTCTGCGCCGGCTGGAGCGCAAGATACGCCGTCGCCGCGGCCAGACCCGCGACATCTTGCGCTCTGCCCCGGATCCGGTATGCCTGCATCCGCTCTCCGCTGCGCTCCACCGTCATGTGGATCTCGCTCTGGCCGTCACCAGGCGTGGCGCTGCCCTGCAGGCGAATGGCCACCCGTCGACCCAGGAGCGTCGCCACGTACTCCGCCGCGTTCTGCAGCGACTTGAGGTCTTGTGGCAGCACCGCCTCCGGCATGGTCGGCAGGTCCGCCATCGGTGCAAACGCGTGCTTGAGCAAGCCCGCACGTGAGACGGGCGCAAGCGTGTCGGGCAAGCGTGGGTCCGGCACGCCAAAGTCATGGCGTGACCCGGTGAGGTACTCGCGCAGCAGGGAGTCGATGCGCGTCAGCATGTAGCGCACCTCGATGGCCATCGGCCCCGGCGCAGAAGCGGCTGCGCCAGACGTGCCACCCGGCGCGCCCGTGGCGCCGGCACCCGCCGCCATCTCCTCGATGGGGACCGGGACGGTGCGGAACACAGCCACGGTTTGCACCACCAGGACCACTAGCGCGAGTGCCAGGCTGAGCTTGGTGCCAGTGCCGAGCAGGCCCAGGAGTACCGACACGAACGTGGCCTTCGTCGCACCCTCACCGGGCATCCGCGTCCGCCTCCCGCGCTGCCGCGTCCCTCCCGGGTGCCTCCTTGCCATCTTGCGTGCCGCCAGCATCGGCAGGCGGCACCGCGTGTCCTCGGTGGCCCGCCCCGTGGTAGTCCGGATCCCACCATGGCGTCGGCTTGGAGCAGTCGACGCGCGTGGCAGGCGGGAGCGCGGGGTCCCATCTGAGGACCCGCCGCAGCAGCAGCCATCCGAGCAGCCCGGCCACCAGGCCACTGAGCGCACAGGCCACTGCCGTCTCCGCGCACCAGATCGTTCCCTCACCGACCGGGGCGAGCGTTGCTAACGCGTTGAGGCGCACCGGCCAGACCGCCGCGAGGGCACCCAGCACGACGCAGCACAGGCGCGAGGTCCTGGCCGAGAGCAGCCCCACGAGCTTGCCTGGTGTCGCCTTCTCGCCGGCCGCCCCGGCCTCCGCCTTCGCGGCCTCTGCAACCTCGGCCGCCGCGAGCGCCTGCCGCCCGCGCAACCACAGCTCCACGAGTGCCTCGGCACCGGCAACGACGGCCACGACTCCGAGTCCCAGCAGGAGCAAGACCCCGGTCCCCTGGATCAGGTCTCCCACGGCAAATCCGAACGTTGTCACCCTACATCCCTCCCCCAGAAGAAAAGCCAGAATGCAGACTCTGACATCACACGACGTATGGATTCTGCACCAGGGATACGTTCTCCTGCGGATCTTGCGGTGAGGCACGCGCCGTCTTCAGAGGCGTCAGAGCGTCGAATGTCACGTTCGCTCCCGTGAGCTACGGCGGCGGGGTCCCGCCCTGCGGGACCCGCCCTACAGAACGACACAGCAAACGGCGCGACCGGGACGGTCGCGGTCCCAGGAACGGCCCCGCCCGCAGGCAACGGCCACGGCGGCGGGGGATGAACCCCCGCCCTCCAGCGGCGAACGACATGTCTGCCACACCGCCGTCCCCGCCGTTGCCGTCATCCTGTCCGCCGTTTCCGTTATCCTGTCCATCCTGTTCCTTAGCCGTTGCCGTTCCCACACCCCTCACCCCACATCCCGCGCCCCCGCCGTTCCTGCCGTTCCCGCCGTTCCCTACGGTGCCAGCAGATAGTACGCCGTCCCTCCCGCCTCGAGCAGTGTCGTGAAGCGGGTCCGGCCGCCCTCCACGCGCCCCCGCACCAGACGGGGCGGGGAGCCGTCCACATCCGCAATGTGCTCGAACACCCCGTTCACGGCGATGTCGCCGGTGCTTGCCCGGTCGGGGTCGGCGTTGAGCGCACACAAGAGATGCCGGCCGTCAGGCAGCCGGCGCAGCAACAGCTCGAACCTCGGCTGCTCGTCGGATGCCCCGGGGGTCGCCAGTGCCTCGGCCGCCGGAGTGACGATCTCCCGGATCCGTGAGAGCAGCGCCGCACCGTGCTCGGGCAGCGAGTTGACCGAGGCCGGCAAGAGGAGCAGGCGCCCCTTCCCCACCGCGGCCGCGACCCATCCCCCGGCACCCGCGGCGGCTCCATACGAGTAGCGCCACTCCTCCTGCGGACCACTCGCGCGCGTGACCGTCTGCCCCGGGAGTGCGGCGGCGAGCAGCGCTCCGTCGGCCAGCCCCAGCTCGTCGAACAGGCCGCACGGGCCGGCGGCGACACACGTCCCCCCCGCCCGCAGGAACTCCACAAGCTGGCGGCTGAAACGACGGTCCAGGTGGGTGGCCAGCGGCAGCACGACCAGGTCGAAGTCGCTCAGCTTCGCCGTGCCGTCCGCAAACCACGTATCGGGCAGGGCCTCGTAGAGCAAGTTGCGGGGGAACAGGAGGTCGTGCCACCCCAGCCACTCGCGCCAGGTCGCGCTGTTCGGCCCCTGGGCCAGCATCGTGGCATAGGGCTGGACCACCAGCAGTCGCGAAGGCACGATCTCGCTTCCCAACAGCAGCTCCTCGAGCGCGTCGACCTTCGCCTTCTCCACCGGCAGCCCCGCGGCACTGTAGCGCAAGGTCGTGAGGTCGTAGACCGGGTTCAGCCAGTTGCAGTTGTAGGTGGTTAGGTACGGGGCCGAGGTGTACGAATACCACCAGGTCTGCAGACAGCGGCCCCAGACGGCGTGGCGGTACAGGTAGCGCCGGAGCTGGGCCCGCATCACCTGCTCCTCGCCCATGCGGCGCGGATGGTCCTCCTGGCAGCCCCAGAAGTTCTCGAACAGCGCGGTGGGCTTGCGGGTGTAGCGCTGCAGCGAGCTCATCCACACCTGCACCGGCATGGTCGTACGCGCCCGGTTGTGGTAGCCCAGGATGTCCACGGAGTCGAACACGCGGGGACTGATGATGCGCGTGAGCAGGCCGCTCTGCTCGCCCACGACCGGCTTGGTGGGGTCCACGGCGTGCAGCGTGTCGCGGATGAGGCGGATCATGTCGAGGTACGTCTCCTGGGCCCACCGCTGGCTCTCGATCGCCAGGGGTGAGCCGGGCTCGCCCACCGCGGCCGGCGTCTCCGGCAGCGGCGCGATCGCCTCAAAGCTCGCATACTGCGTCTGCCAGCGCGCATTGAGGGCTGCGACGGACCCGTAACGGGCCCGCAGGTACTCGCGGAACGCCGTCTGGTGGGAGGGGTTGCCGCCGATCCGCAGGCCCCCGCAGTAGGGCCCGGCGCTCTCCCACGCGGTGACATAGAAGCGGTACTCACTGTGATCGCGGAAGTAGCGCGCCATCTGGGTCAAGACGTCCACCATGTGCGCGCGAACCGCAGGATTGAGCCAGTTGGGGTTGCACAGCCCGCTCGGCGGGCCGATGGGCTTGCCCGCGGCGTCCCACATGTAGATGTCCGGATCGGGGTGCGCGGCGACGAACTCCGGTCCCAGGTAGCCCTTGTCATGCAGTCCGTAGTGGGTGATGAGCGAGAGGTGGCGCGCCCCGGCCTCGCGCAGCCGCTCGGCCTCGGCGTCGTAGTTGGACCAGTCACAGACGCCGGCCTTCATCGCTGCCGGATGCCCGTTGGTGAGCGTCTGGCCTTCGCCGAGGTCGAGTGGCTCCTCCAGCTCGCGGTGCTCGGGGCTGCTCCAGCGCGTCCACAGGAGCGAGCGCGGCCCCGGCCGCACCGGGTCCCACCACGGCCCCGCGACCTCCGGCCGCCTCACATCGAGCCCGCGGTCGTCCGCGGAAAACGGCAGAGCCACGGTGCCCATGAGGCCCCCTGCCTTCCGACGCGCGGCGTGAATGGCCGGCTCGAGGGCGCCGGCGGCGACATCGAAGTCCGAGGCCAGCTCACCCTCCCCACCGGCGACGAACAGCCGCCCATAGGTCTGCTGCAGCCGGTCGAGATGGGCGGCCAGCTCAGCGAGCGGGCGCTCATGCTCAGCGAAGCCCTCGGCCGGTCTCCCCGCATACACCCAGGCCCGGTGGGCGCGGGCCAGCTCCTCCTGCGCGAACGCGAGCTCCACAAGCATCCGGTTCCACCGGGCGGCCCGCGCCAGCAGGGGTGACCCCGCCGCCTGGAGCTTGCGGAAGCCGCGCTCCGGGACTGCCCCGAGCTCGACCTGGTCGGGGTCATACAGCAGCATCGAGTCGAAGTTCCGCTGGCCGCGCGGCAGCGGCTGGATCGTGATCCCCGAGACCCAGATCGTCCCCGTTGCCTCACGGATCCAGAAGCCGAGTGAGGCACTGGCCGTGCGCTCGGGAGCGGTGGTGCGGTAGCGCTGCAAGACCCACTCCCCGTCGGCCCGTGTCGCGTAGGGATGCAGGTCGGTTCCCGCGAGCCACTTGCCCGCGGCATCGCGGTAGAGCATGCGCAGGTCGACCTGGGCATCGGCGCTGAGCTGCTCCGTCCGCCACCACACTTCGACCCCGTAGCGCTCGCCCGGCTGCAGGCGGGTCGTGTCCGCCATCACCATGACCTCGTGGCCGCGATTGCGCGCCTCGATGCGGAGCGAGGGCTTCCCGTCGTGCCCGATCGTCGTGTCGAGGGCCCACGCGTGGGCGGTCGAGCCGGTCCACGCATGCCAACCTTCCGTCCCGCGCGACAGGTCGAGGTTGGGGATGAGTGGCTCGGGGGGCTGGGCGTTGCACATACTGAGCGCGAGCAGGCAGATCATGAACGCGGAGACGATGCGGATCACGGGAGGGTCCCCCTTGGGCATGTTGGCGACAGGCGGCGAGAGCGGGAGGCGCGGCGATCCCACAGCCTGACTTCGCCTTCGGGCCGCCGGGTCCTGCTCCGTGCAGGGAGGAGGCGGTACGGGGGCGAAACCCGTGGCTGAGCTCGCGACAATGGCCCGCCGGGCGGATCAGCCGATCATGCCGGCCAACACGGTGGGCCGTGAGCAGGCCACAGGTCCGGCCTGCGGCGAGCTCAGACGACTTTCCCTCACGGAGGCTTCCGATGAAACCGTGCCTTGCGACCATTGTGCGTGCGACCGCGCGGCATTGCGTGACTGCGCTGGCCCTGCTGTCGGTCTTCGCTGCGACGGGTCCGGCTCTCAGCCAGGACGGCATCGTGCTCCAGTCAGGCGGGTTCGAGGGGCCGGGTCTGCGCGACGGGCTCCCTGCAGGCTGGGGTCGCTATATCTCCCAGGGGACTGCGCGCACGGTGCTCGATACTCAGACTCACCACTCGGGCGCGGCGGCACTGCGCATCGAGCTCGACGCCGCCAGCCGCTGCACGGTGACGCAACTGGTGCCGACGCCGCAGGCGGGCAGCTACACGTTCGCGTGCTGGGTCAAGACCGCCCTCCCAGCCGGGTCGCGAGCCTTCCTGTACATCCAGTGGCGGGCGGCCGGGGGTGGTAGCGTCAAGAGCGACCCGCCGTCGGCGGCACTCAGCGGGGCCAATGACTGGTCCGCGCTGGCAGCCATCGGCACGCGCCCCGAGGGTGCCGGCGCGGCGCTGATCGTGATCGTGGTCGAGGGGCCTGACGCCGGGCAGGCGTGGGTCGATGACGCCAGCTTCCGCCCCGGTGCCCACCCCGAGGCACTCCTGCGCAACCCCGGCTTCGAGCAGGGCGACGACCAACCGACTGCCTGGAGCAAGGCGGTGTACGGCGAGGGCTTTCAGCTCTCACGCGATGCCACGGCGGCCCACGGCGGCACGGCGAGCATCAAGCTGGCGGCGAGTGCGAACCCCGGCAGCCGTGCCTGCTACCTGCAGACCAGCGCACCGTTCACGCCCGAGGCGGCCGTGAAGCTGACACTGTGGTATCGTGGCAGCGGGCTGGCCGACGGCATCCTGCGCTTCCGCCCCGCCCCCGGCGTCAAGGTCGAGGGCGACCAGTACGCCCAGCATGACTTCCGCATGCCCACGCCCCGGGCGGAGTGGACCGAGTTCGTCTATGAAGCCCCGGTCCCGAAGGCCGCCCGCGAGGCCGGCCGCGTGGGCGTCGAGATCATCCTCTACCAGAAGCAGGAAGGGACTGTGTGGTATGACGAGGTGAGCCTAGAATCACTGGCCACCTGGCAGCCGAAGCTCACTCCGACGCAGAGCGCCCTCGCGGCGCCGCTGCGCCCCGCCGACGGGAGGCACGTGCTGCAGAACCCGCCCGACTTCTCCTGGCCGCCGCAGCCCGGTGCCGCCGGCTACACCCTCCAGCTCTGCCCCGACAGGACCTTCCCCGCCGCAACCACCGTCGAGGTGCCGGGCCTCAAGTACAACGTCTACAGCCACTCGGCCACGCTGGCCGTTGGCACGTGGTACTGGCGGATCCGGTATGCGGACGAGGAGGGCACGAACTCGGAGTGGGGCGAGGCGCGCAGCTTCGTCGTGACCGCGGACGCGCAGCCGTTCCCCGTCCCGGGACCGGAGGAGGTGCTGGGGCGCATTCCGGGTGACCACCCGCGCATCTACGCCACCCGCGCCTCATTGGCCGACTTCCGCGCTCCCATGCAGACGAACAAGCGGGCCTGGTGGGAAGGCTTCAAGCTGAGCATCGACAGCTACGCCGCGCGACCGATCGACAAGGCGCCCCCCGCCGACTGGCTGATGGGAGCGGCCGGCCAGCCCCTCACCGACGCCATCGTCGACCAGGGCAACAAGCTCCGGGGCTACTGTGACGGGGTGCTGGCTCGCATGCAGGCCCTGGCGTTCGGCTATCTCCTCAGCGGGGACGAGAAGTACTCCCGCGCCGCCATCGCCCAGATGCTCGAGATCGCCACGTGGGACCCCGCCGGCGTGACCTCCTACCGCAACCAGGACCAGGTGTTCCGCGACATCGCCTGGATGATGGCGACCGCCTACGACTGGTGCTGGGACAGGATGACGCCCGAGGAGCGCAAGACGGTGGCCGAGGCGGTGCTGGTCCGCGCGACGGTGCTCTACAACGACTTCGCGCGCGAGGGGGCCCGCATCACGCGCCAGCCCTACGACTCCCACGGTATCACGGCGTATGGGTACCTGGGCATCTGCGCGATCGCCCTCGCGCACGAGGCGCCGGCGGCGGATGACTGGTTCCGCTTCGTCGCTACGACCTACCCGGCGGTGTTCCCGCCGTGGGGGGGCGAGGAGGGCGGCTGGTCGCAGGGCGTGGGGTACTGGAAGTGGTCGCAGACGTTTGCCTGGTACTTCTTCGATGCCCTCAAGTCGGCCACCGGGGTGGACATGTACCAGAAGGCGTGGCAGCGCAATGCGGGCTGGTACAAGCTCTACATGCACCCCCCGTGGTGTGACCGCCATCATTTCGGCGACGGCAACCACGGGTCTCCCGACAGCAGCGATCAGATGAACCTGGCGCACCTGGCGCATGTGTACAACAACCCGGTGTTCCAGTGGTATGCGCGCAACCTGCCCGGCTGGCCGGGCAGTGGTCTCTATGGCTACTTCTGGTATGACGAGGCGCTCGCCACGCGCCCCCCGGCCGATCTGCCCCAGGGCCGGTGCTTCCCCGACATCGGCTGGGTCGCGATGCACTCCGACCTGTCCGACCCGGACGACATCATGCTCCTGTTCAAGAGCTCGCAGTACGGGTCGTACAACCACTCCCACGCCGACCAGAATAGCTTCGTCCTGTACGGATACGGCGAGCCGCTGCTCATCGACTCCGGCTACTATGACTGGTACGGCAGCCCCCATGATGTGAACTGGACCCGCCAGACGAAGGCCCACAACGATGTGCTGGTCAATGGCGAGGGGCAGCCGATCTTCGACAAGACCGCAACCGGCACGATCACCTCGCACTTCAACAGCCCGTTCGTCGACTACACGAGTGGCGATGCCACGGTGGCCTACCAGGGCAAGCTCAAGCGCTTCCGGCGCGAGATCCTGTACCTGCGGCCGGACGTGTTCCTGATCCATGACGAGCTGGAGGCCCCGGCGCCCGCCACCTTCACCTGGGCGCTCCATGCCGAGAACGAGATGCAGCTCGTCCCCGAGCGCAATGAGGTCATCGTGACGCGCGGGACTGCGAAGTGCCTGGTGAAGTTCCTCACGCCGGCGAAGCTGCAGCTCGAGCAGAATGACCAGTTCACCCCGCCGCCGACGCGCGGGATGAAGAACGAGTGGCACACCTACGCGACGACGACCGAGAAGTCGGCGAAGCAGGACTTCGTGGTGCTGGTGCGGCCATATCGGGCGGACGCGACCGGCGACACGATCGCAGGCGGGGAGACTGGGGTC
>CAZIWQ010000125.1:6536-10645 GCA_964542355.1 uncultured Armatimonadia bacterium | reverse complement strand
CACGGCCCGAAGTATCCGGCCCGCAGGTGTCCGACACGCCCGGGCCGGAAACTGCTACCGCAGACGACGCGGCCTTGTGTCCGGCCCCTCCGAAGACGCCCGCACGGCCTATCCTAGCGCCTATGGGGTCGGGGGGTGAGGCCGGTACGGCGAACGGCGGCGGGGTACAAGCCCCCGCCCTACAGACGGCGCACGGTGAACGACCAACACCGGCGCGATCCCGCCCGGCGGGATCCGCGGTCCCAGGGAATGAGCACGACAACCCCGCGATCCTACTACGAGGGAACTATCATTTGTGGCGGCTGTGTTGAAACGACTGGTGCCTTCGTGCGTACTCTCCTGTGCGCGGGCATGCCGCTTGCTCGACCACGGCCGATTCTCCCATCGCGAGCCGTCTGGGGACGTAGAACGAGGGTTACCCATGCTGCTACAGTATGCATGGAAGGGCTTCTGGCGCAGAAAGACCCGCAGCCTGTTGGTCGTACTCGGCGTCGCTCTCAGTGTCGCACTGCTGGTCGCCGTCGCAACCGTGACGCGCTCTGTCGAGCAAGCAGTCGCCTCGTCACTGGATGCGGCAGGGGCTGACATGGTCATTCAGAAGAGCGTGGCAGCATGCCCCTTCAGTATCATCAAGCTCCCCAAAGACCTGGCGCCGATCGAGGAGAGTGTTGTGCAACAGCTCCGGGATCACCCGGGTGTCATTGAGGCTTCGGGAGTGCTTGAGCTGTGGGCGTTCCACGAGACGGAGGGCGCTTCCCGCCGCCTGGGTGCCGCCCCGGAGAAGACCTCGGGCGGCGCGCGCGCGACCCCGGCGGTCGCCAGCGACAACCAGGGCTTGCCCATGATTGAGGGCAAGGCACTGCAGCCGACCGTTGTCGCCGGGATCGATCCCGCCAAGAAGACGATTGGGCCCGTGCGAGTCGCCACTCGCGACGAGACCGAGAGCGCCGAGAGCTGCTGCGCCGTGACGCGGGGCCGCTATCTCGTGCCCAACGACGATTACCACGTGATGCTGGCGGAGGAATACGCTCGCGCCAAAGGCCTCAACCTGGGAGATCACATCCGCCTGGGCCTCAAGTCTGAGTTTGAGGTCGTTGCCCTGCTGGACCTGAGCGGAGCCGCACGCATTGCCGGTGCCGAGGCCTTCGTGCCACTCAAGACGGCCCAACAACTCCTCGGTCAGGGCAAGGTCGTCGACACGATCTTCGTTTCCCTGGCCCACACCCGCGATACGGACGACGTGTCCCGGTACGCCCAGAAGCTGATCGGCGAGAACGTGCGCATTACCACGGAGGGCAATGTCGAGGCCGGGACGGCGGCACTGGCTGCGGTGACGCGCAACTCGCTCCTGGCCGTGTCAGGTCTCGTGCTCTTGTTCGCCCTGCTCCTGCTCGTGCGCAACGCCATGGACAATGTCGCCCAGCGGGTCGGGGAAGTCGGCCTCATGAAAGCCCTGGGGTGGCGGAACGCCGATATCGCGCGCCTGTTCGTGATCGAGGCCGCGTATGCCGGCCTCCTCGGAGGCATCATTGGGAGCGTGCTGGGAAGCGCCGCCAGTTGGGCCTATGGTCTGTTGGCCGACCTCAAGCTCCCTGCCTCCCTGAACTACTATCCGCCGTGCTCCACTACCACGGCGCCATTGGCCCTCCCGTTGTCCACCAATCCGTCGGGGTACATGCTGCTGCTGGGGATGGGCTCTGCGCTCATCATCGGTACCATCGCGGGCCTGGTGGCTTCGCGCCGGGCTGCGCGCCTCGACCCCGTGGACGCGTTGCGTCGAGTCTAGCGACCCGGCCGAAAAGGCCACTGAGCATTATGACTGCAGAGTACATCACTGTGCGACAGGTCACGCGCACTTATCGGCGCCGGGCCGGCGAGGTGCTTGCGCTGGCCGAAGTCTCGTTGATGATCCCACACGGCCAGTCGGTCGGGTTGGTTGGCCCGTCGGGCGCCGGGAAGTCTACGCTCCTGAACATCCTGGGGGGGCTTGATCGGCCCACGGCGGGGCAGGTGATCGTCGGGGGCACCGACTTGCAGACGTTGAACGAGGCCGCCCTCGCCCTGTACCGGCGTCAGACGGTGGGCTTCGTGTTTCAGGCGGCGAACCTGATCCCCGCCCTCACCGTGTTTGAGAACATCATGCTCCCCCTGGTGCCGATGGGACTGGCGGACAGCCTCAAGCTTGAGCGCGTGGAACGGGCACTCGATGAAGCCAACATTGCGCACCGGGCGTCCCACCTGCCGGGTGAGCTCTCCGGGGGCGAGCAGCAGCGGGCGGCCGTCGCACGGGCAATCGTCAACAACCCGCAGCTCATCTTAGCGGACGAGCCCACCGGCGAGCTCGATGCCGAGAATGCCAGCCGCGTCCTGGAGCTGCTCACACGGCTCAACAACGAGGGGCGCACAGTCATCATTGCCAGTCACGACGCCGCCACGATCAATGCAACGGAACGCGTGATTCGTCTGCGCGAAGGTGTCGTGACGAGCCAGGACGGGTGAGAGCGACGCCAGCCACTACCGACAGATCCTTCGCTGTCCCGCTGCGCGGGACGGGCGCTCAGGATGACAGTCGTGCCGCACGGCGCCCGAAACCGCGGCGAGCCAGCCGCGCGACCTACGCGGCGACCACACTCGCACTCTTGCTGGCGGCAACGGTCCTGGGGCCGGGTTGTGCCCGGCGTGAGGCGCCCCCCCTCGCTCCCACTGCTTCCCCGCCCCCACCTCCGACTGCAACCGGGGCGCCAGGCGCCGGCAAGATCAAGGTCACCGCCTACATCAACGTGACCTCGGGCTGCCAGGCAGAGACAGTGTCCCTCCTGCAGAAGCTTGCTACGGACTGTGCACAGCTCGTGGACTTCGAGCTCGTGGACTTCGGCTCCCCCAGGGGGGAACGCCGCTGGAGAAGCGACGGGATGGAGTGCATGGCCATCGTGTTCAATGGCAGCCCCTTCGTCCGGTTCCCGGGCAAGGATGGCACTCCGAAGACAGTGCAGTTCGCCATGCCTCAATCCATCCTCTGGACCCATGAGGAGCTGGAGCAAGCCTTCGCCGCCTTGAAGGCCAACAAGCTTGAGCTGCTGACCGAGGAGCAGGCCAGGCAAGCGTTGGCGCCACAGACCGCGCACATCAAGACCGCTGTGCGCTCGCGTGATGATGGGGCGGAGCTGCTGATCAATGGGAAGCCTGTGCTGAAGATCACGGCCAGGGACAATGGCACCTCCCCTAGTAGCCGCGCACAGGCGGCGCGCACCGCCCTTAACCAATGGACCCGCACGCCGATCGAGCCCACTCAGCTCCTGATCGCACCCGCTGAAGGGGAGGGCGCGTACGCCATTCTCGCTGCCGGCACCCCGATTATCCGGGTGACCCCCCAGGATGCCAGGGCCGCCAAGCTCCCCGGTGCCAAGCAGCTCGCTGTGGAGTGGCTCAAGGCGATCCGTGGCAGTCTTGCCGAGGCCATCGCCGGTGCACCGACACCCGCGAAGGCGGAGCCCCCGAAGCCGGGAGGCTCGTAGGTCGAGCGTCTCGCTCGACATGCCCTCCCCGCCGACCGGGGCATCGTTTAGCTTCCCTCTATCTCGGCGATCTCTTCAGGCGCGACGCGGAGGCGAGCTGCGATCATCCCGGGCAGCACTCGCTCGGCCATCGCGTCCGACAAGCCCGGGGGAAGGTGCTCCCGGCATTCGCGCTCAAGCCGCTCGCGCTCGCGCTTCGACAGTCGCGCGACGGCCGCCAGGTCGGCCTCTGCATCCCCGGCGCCCGTGGTCTCGTGGGCGGTCTCCGACTGAGCTACCTTCGCGTGCCGCTCCCGAGCTCGCTCTTGTGCTACCACCAGCTCGTGCGCCTCGCCAATCACGTGGGCCAACAGCCCGGGCCCCTTAGCCCCCCGCTCCCGTGCCAGCCGGCAGGCCTCCTCGACATCTTCTCTCGAGAAGCCCTCCGTCAGCAGGTTGTGGATATCAGACAATACAGTCTCTCTCCGCCGTTTCGCGGGCTTGCTCTCACCCACGGCAGCGAAGAAGGCATCCGCCAGGCGCTCGGCTTCCGGAGAGAGAGGTTGTATCTTGATACGTCTTGTATCTTGTGGGTGTCGTGGCGACACCACCCCC
>CAZIWQ010000125.1:0-6436 GCA_964542355.1 uncultured Armatimonadia bacterium | reverse complement strand
GGCGACACCACCCCCCTCTTCCATCCGAACTCCGTAGTAGTTCACCTGCGCGTCCCCGTCCTCTCTCGTCGCACAGTGATGAGCCCCAGCTCCTCCAGCCGCTTCACCGTCCGCCTCACTGTGGCGATCTCGCATCCCGTCCCGTGGTCGACGCGCTTCCCGTCCCTCCCCACGATGCCCTCGGCAATCTGCCGAGCCGAGAGGTGGTCGCCATCCCGTTTGTACCCGAACGTATGGCGCATGATGAAGAGTAGCACCTTCAGCTCCGCGTGACTTAGCAGGTGAAGCTGCTGGTCGAGTAGCTGGTCGGGTATCTGGGTGAACCCCGGCATCCGGTAGCCGCCAAAGTCCTTCAACGGATGGTCAGCCATCGTCTCCCTCTCCCTTGCCCCGGAACCATCGGCGCCACCACGGGCGCCGTGCTGCCTCAAGTTCGCGTGCGCCGTCCCCCGTGCTCACCACTTGAAATCACAGATTGTGATTTCAAGATTGAGGCCTCCTCGGGGGTCAAGCGGAACATGAAGCCCTCGGGGAATCGGTCCGGATTGCGCCTGACAGCTTGATTCAGAGCCCGGGTCTCCACCTCATATAGCTTCGCCAGGTCGCTATCCAGTCCCTGTCGCCATACACCTCCGCGGATCTCGCCCGACTTCCCGGGGAAGCTGGTAGGCGCCGCCACCAGCTCGGGGGGGGAACCTGCCGCGCGCGCCTACAGAACAGCGACTGACTGCTTGACGGAATGCTGTAAATCAGGCAAGATTCGGGTGTAGATGGGCCGGGCACCCCTCGGCGATCAGGGGACACCGCCAGAGGGGAACGGGGCAGGCCGGGAACCCACAGAGGACGCAATTCCCGGAGGGAGGACATACTATGCGCAGCCTAGTCGTAGCAATCTGCGCGGCAGGGATCATTGCCGTGTTGGTCCTGCCGGCAGTGTACGCACAAGACGGCACTCCAAACCTGGGCACCGCCCAGATCGAGAACGCCGACGGCAACCGCTGGTTCATCGAGGTGCGCGGGTTCGACACCGGCGATCCGGTTGCCGACTGGAAAGACAACCGGACGCAGTCCATCGGGTTCCGGGCCCCAATCAACGACAACACCGAGTTCAGCCTGATCTACTCGGATGCCCGCGGCTCCGGTACCGACCGCAACTTCCCGATGATCATGCACGCCAACGATGTCGTTGACATGAGCCGCAAGGTGCTCTCACCAGCCATCAAGCGGCGGTTCACCAGCCGCGCCGCCAGTTGCGCCCTCGCCTTGAGCATCGGTGCCGACGTGGCGGTGGAGACGAGTTACCAGCTCAACCTCGACACCGGCCAGCGATCCGAGGAAGATGACTTCACTCCCGCAGCGAGGCTGCAGGCGGAGTGGGGCGCGCCTGGGCGCGTTCAGTACCAGCTCGCCGCACAGGTCGCCGTCTGGAATTCCTGGCGCGGCACCAACATGGGGTATGCCATTCCCGGCTTTGAGACCGTGGCCGCCGTCGGCGCCGGGCTGATCTACCCCATCAACTGCTGCCGGTGGCCATTCGGCGGGAAGATCGCGTTTGTCGGCGACGTCATGTTCCCCGTCAGCGGCTACAATGTCATCAACGAGGACAGCGGGAACCTCGATGACCGGATCGTCTGGTCATACGGTGGCAACTGGGAGTTCGGCGATCGCGCCAACACCATTCTGAGCCTCTATGCAACCAATGCCCTGGGGCCGACGCTCGGCAGCTCCATCATCGGAGCGCCGGAGGACACCATCGGTGTGGGCGGCCGCCTGATCCGCAGCTTCTAGTCGGCGTGGCCGGTGGGAACGTAGGAAACGGCGGGGCAATACGCCCCGCCGTTGTCGTTCCTGGCGAAGTAGCCAGGGGCCGTTGTCGTTGGCCGTTTGTAGGGCGCGGACTTGTGCCGCGCCGGGGCGGCGCTCACCAAACGCTACGCGCACGGCATACGGCCCTCGCCTCGATTACGGTGCTCGTCGCGGTTGGTGGTGTGCCGTGGCGTGTAGTTTCCGCCTCACCATCGCGCTCGGGGGAGCGCTCCTACCACGGCGGACGACCACGGCAAACGGCAACCCTTCTCCCGCTACGCGGGCTCAGGGTGGTCCCGCTTCCGCTTGCGGGACCACGGCGGCGCGGTACCCACCTGCTGACACCCCCTCTCCGGGACGGAGAGGCTTGGCGGACGCAGGCGCGGAGCGCCTGGAGCGTCCGCGGGGTCGGGGGGTGAGGCCGGTATAGCGCATGCCAACGTCGGCAGGTAGCCGATGACAACGGCCTTGACGGGGCTTAGGGATTCTACGGAACGGCAACGGCCGACGACGAAGAGGGAGGTTTCCGACCATGTCCCCCCGCGAACGCTTCCTGGCCTGCCTCCACCAGCAACCCGCCGATCGCCCCGCGGTCGGCAATGCCGTCTCCATTGCCACCATCGAGCTGATGGAGCAAACCGGGTGCTATTTCCCCGAGGCCCATCTGGACCCCGCGACGATGGCGGGCCTGGCCGCCGCCGGCCACGACATCCTGGGCTATGACACGATTGCGCCGGTCTTCGCGGTGCAGCACGAAGCCGCCGCCCTGGGCTGCACCATTGACTGGGGACGCAAGGACCTGATGCCCGATGTTGTGGGCAAGCTCTATACCCATCCGGATCAGATCCGGATCCCGGCCGACTTCCTTGCCCATCCCGCCTGTCAGACGGTCCTCGTTGCCCTCCGTAAGCTCCGCCGGTCCCATCCCCACGTGGCGCTGATTGGCAAGGTCTTCGGGCCATGGACCCTCGCCTATCATCTCTTCGGGGTGGAGGCCTTCCTCATCATGACCCTCGATGCCCCCGCCCTCGTGCACGCGATCCTGGAGCGGCTTAAGGGGGTCGCAGTGCTCTTTGCCGAGGCGCAGCTCGAGGCAGGCAGCGATGCCATCACCCTGGCTGACCATGCGACGGGCGATCTGGTCTCGGCGCAGATGTACCACGACTTCCTGTGGCCGGTGCACTGTGAGCTGGCACGGAGCATCCCCGGCCCGGTTCTCCTTCACATCTGCGGGAACACCGCCGATCGCCTGGCGGATATCACGCGGTCGGGGTTTGCCTGTTTCCACTTCGACTCCAAGGTACCGGCCGACAAGGCGCGCGCGATTGTTGACGCGGAGGGCATGGAGCGCGAGTCGGCTGCCCCAGGGCTTGGCTGTTCCGGGAATGCTGCCGCTCGCCCGCGCCGCAAGATCGTCCTCATGGGCAACATCAACAATCCCCGCACTCTGCTCCATGGAACTACCTGTGAGGTGGCCCGGGAGGTCGCGGAGTGCCTCCGTTGTGGCATCGAGATCATTGCCCCGGAATGCGCCGTCCCCCTGACGACTTCGACGGAGAACTTGCGAGCCATCGTTTCTGCCGTGCAGCACGCGTAGGTCGAGCGTCCCGACCACGACGCCAACGCGGCCGATCCGGTGCGCTCACCGGATCGGCCGCGTTGGCTGCTTCAGGTTGTCCTCCGGCCGTCACTGTCAACTGCTGTCAGCGAGGGCTCGGCTGAGCTACCGGCTTCGCCGGGCTAGTTCCCGCTCCAGGGGCCCCCTCGGGGTGCGCGGTCGTCATCATGTGCGCGCTGCGGGCCTTGCTTGTGCTCTGCGGCCTTGGGCCCTGCCTGGGGGCCGGCCGGCCTGTGCTCACCAGGCTTGGGTTGCTGCTGCCAGGACTGCTGGTGCTCACCGGGCGGTGGCGCCGGGCGGTCGAGCCGGCAGGGAGCGAGCGGGTTGTCGCCGGTCTTAACCTCGATCCTCACATCGCCCCCATGGATCACGATGGTCACGGTCGTTGCTGCCTGCGGCTCGGGCGGCGGGGGCATCGGTGCGCCAGCACCCGGGTGCGGCGGGATGCCATAGGTAGCCCCGGGGCCCGAGGGTGCCGGTATGCCATAGGGTGCGACAGCGCCCGAGTGTCCCCGGGCCTCGCTCATCGGGCCGCCTGGCTGTGGTCGCGCAATCTGACCAGGCTGGCAGAAGGCCGGTACTGCTGTCAACACGACGCCGATCGTCACGATGCACAACGTGAGCAAGGTTGTCTGTTTCATCTGTGCCACTTCCCTCTTGGGGCGCATTCCGGCACCGGGGGGGGCTGCTGGGAGTGCCAGCGCCGCTCTCGCGGATGCTGGCTCAGCGGTGCTCCGGTTGTCTGTGTCAGGTGCCGTCGTCGAACTGAGTATTCCCGGCATCGATGACAGGGAGGGGCGTGGGGAGATGACAAAATCGTTATGTGGGAGGGCGGCCTTGAGATTGGGCCACAGGTCTGCCACAGAAGACGGCCTGCGCCGCTGGCGAACACAGCGCCGAGGGGGGCGGGTTCCACTCCACCCAGTGTCTCGCGTGCGATCCTGGGGCCATACAGCGCAACGGGGGGGCATTCTGGAGGGGGGCGCTCCGCTAGCCCCGGAACTTGTAGATGCTCCACGGGCCCGTGGCACCCAGGTACTCAAAGTGATGTGCCAGCGCGGGCCGCAAGGCGGTGTGGAATGCCGGGCGGTCGACCTCGTTGAAGAACACGCTGGGGGGCGGGTGCTCGGCCTGAGACCAGTTGATGAGAACCAGGCGGGCGCGCCCCCCGACCAGACTCCTGAGCACCTCCTCCTGCGCCCCCGGTTGAGCGAGAAAGATCTCGTTGATGTACCGCGTCGCACACAGCTTCCGCGCTCCGAGGTAGAGATCATCCGCCGGATAGCACCAGATCCGATCCTGGGGTCCTGTCAGCGCGAAGATGGCCTCGCGCGGCGATGAGTAGCCACCCGGCATCCGCGCCCCTGTTCGGTGCAGTGCCGCCGCGCGCGCGGTCCGGCCGGGCACGGGGACCGCGTATGCCAAGAGCTCCCGGACAATCACCAGCACGGACGCGGCCAGCGCCAGCGCCAGCAACCAACCCAGGCAACGCCGCAAGAGGCGCTCGAGGCGCTTGCCACCAATCGCCCGGGCGTGAGCAAGCAAGCCGGGGCTCAGCAGGCAGACAGGAACGAGGACGGGTTTCAGTCGGTGGGTGGCGCTTCCCGCGCCCTGGGCGAGGGGGATCGCCAGTGTCGTGAGTGCCCACACGAGCAGGATCACTGGCAGCACAAGCGCCCCGCGTGTGCTGCGCGCCGGGGAGCGCCCCACGGCGGCATGCCCCTGGAGGACGCCGCCGAGAGCCAGCACCAGCGGGGTGAGGAGCGCCGGGGTTGACAACTCCGCCAGCATGCTGACCGTGTTGCGGATCCGTAACGCCGGCGGGAACCGCATGACCGCGCCGGAACGAAGCTGACCCCCAAACGCCGCGCTCAGGAACTCGTCGGCGCAGCCGCGATGGTGGAAGTACACGATCAGGACAAGCGTCGGGACGAGAGCAACCAGCGCGGCAGTAGCTGCCAGTGTGAGGCGTCGCCGCAAGTCGCCCGTACTGAGGAGGAGGAGCGCGAGGAGCACCGCGCTTTCGACGATGAAGACGGGCTTGAATATCACAGCAAGACCCAGGAGCGCGCCGGCGCAAGCGGCTTGCCACAATTCCACGGGAGGGCCCGCGAGCTTCCCCCACACGACAGACAGCCCGCAGACCGCGAAGAACAGGCCGAAGGTCTCTGTGTCGGCAAAGCAGTAGTCGACTGCCGGCGAGCACATCGCCACCAAAAACAGCGGCCCGGCGATGTTGGCCGCGCTTGCCGACCACAGTCGCCGCGCCATTGCGTCGATCCCGAGCGCGGTCACGCCGGCCACGAGAACGGCCAGCACACGCCCCAACACAGCCGCGTCACCGAACAGGACCCAGACGAGGCCCCACAGCGCGAAGATCCCCGGCGGCTTGTTCTCCAGCGCATCCCGGTAGGGCAGATCACCCCCGACAAACCAGGCATAGCCGATGTAGCGGAAGATCGCCTCGTCGATGTTGCCGCGCCAGTTGGCGATTGCGATGCAGGCCACTGTGGCGAGAGCGGCCAGACCCCAGGGGATGGCAGTCACGATGCGGTCGCACGCAGCGCCGGCGGCAGGTGTTACCGCCGTGGCGGCTACCGGCCCTGTGTCAGGGTCTGGGGGGGGATGCGAGAGGTCATCGGGCGCCACCTGTCATCTCTTTACAGCGAGCACAACGATGATGATGAGGCCGATGAGCAGGATACACCAGACGACAGCCACCGCTTCCCAGACCCGCACGCCCCCGATGCCACAGGCCGCAAGGAGCACAAGCACCTCCGTGACGCATCCGAACGCAGACAGGCACCCCACAGGGCGCTCGTCACCCATTCCATCCCACACCGGGCGGTTCCGTGGTACCCGTTGCATACCGCACCCCCCAAGTGGTTCGCTCACGGCCCCCTCCGGGGTCGCAGTCGCGTAGGCCGACCGTCCCGACGCCGCTGTTCTATGGCCAGCCCGCCGCCGTGCCGTCCTCTGCCGTTCCTCCCCCTCCCCGTGGGGAGGGGGTCG
>CAZIWQ010000124.1:9262-10664 GCA_964542355.1 uncultured Armatimonadia bacterium | reverse complement strand
AGATCGTGGACTACTGGTTCCGTCCCTCGGTCGTCAGGCAGACACTCGCCCTGCAGGCCGATGAGATGCGCGAGGTGCTCGTGCCACTGGACGCCGCGACGCGCCAGCGCCTCTTCGCCATGCGGGAGACGGCGGGGGCGAACACAGGCAGGATCAATGTAGCACTGAGCAGCGGGGGGCAAGTGGTTGCGAGGGCCACCCAGGGCTTTGCCTTCAAGAACCGGGGCAAGGAGTACCCGCGACTGCCGGCGCTGCCCGCCACGGTCGAGCGGGTAGACGAGGTCTTCGGTGCGCAGAAGCTGGTGGATGTTGTCACCTGCGCCGACCCGCACGATCCGCACCCATACATCGAGGGCGGGCGCGGGATGGGGGCCAAGAGCACCGGCGCCGTGCCGAATGAGGACTGGAAGACCCTCTACCGCGAGCGGCTTCCCTCGTTCACCAGCGTCGCGACAATCCTCGGCCAGGACTTCCGCGTGACCCACGGGTGGGGCTGGTTCGGCTATAAGCTCAACCGCGAGGGCCTCCAGCCCGGCCGCCCCTACGTACTCGTGCTGGAGTATCCGGAGGACACCGGGCGCACCTACACGGTCTTCAACACCGGCATCTCCGATAGCCTGGTCGGCGGCTACGGCTTTCACACCGGCAAGACGTTGGGCGATCACTGGACGCGGACCCTCAACTCGGAGTACACGGACTACCCCCTGAGCGGACGGCTCGAGCGCTGGTACAGCATGTTTCATCTCGGCGACAAGACCTGGGCCCCGGGCGACCCGTGGAACACGGCACCGACGCGCGGAGACAGCACGGACGGCTTCTGGGTCATTGTCGGGGGTGTGGGGCCGAGCCAGGATCCGCTCGCGGCGGGGGCGGCCGTCCGCACCATCAAGCTGTACGAGATCAGCGATCTCACAGCCCTGAACCCCCGCGTCGCCGAGCCACCGCGCGAGCTCGGCCGCCGCGAGATGTTCGTCACCGCCGAGAGCGACGGCCTCGACAAGTACCCCACCGACGAGCAGGCGCGGGCGCAGTGGGCGCAGGTGCGGGTATCACACGCCCGCTTCATGGGCCTGAGCGGCATCGCACCCAACGGCAAGACCAGTCTGCAGCCGCTGTTTCACGCCAACGCCGCGATGGGCGCCGGGCTGCGCATCTTCCCGCGCTGGATGATCGAGCGTGAGGTCTTCGCCCGGATCGGCGTGCCCCCCGAGGCCCTCGCCAAGAACCCGGCCGGTCGCGACGCGGGCGGTGGGATGGACTACCAGCTTGCCCAGATCGCCGACATCCTCCACCCGGCGACTGTGCGCGAGGTGCTGCGCCTGATCACCGAGGAGCTCGGGCCACAGCTTCCGCAAGCTGCCCTCTCCGGCCTGATGCTCTACCGCCACTATGGTACCTCCAT
>CAZIWQ010000124.1:0-9252 GCA_964542355.1 uncultured Armatimonadia bacterium | reverse complement strand
AGCTTCAGCGACTATGCACTGCAGTTGTACGAGCGCGAGACCGGTGTTCGCCTCGGGGGCGGTGACAGCGCCGCCCGCCGCGCATGGTTACTCGCGCGCCAGAAGGACGAGTACTACCAGTGGTGGTACGGCAAACAGCGGAGCTTCCTGCTGGCGGTGCGCGACCACCTGCAGGCGCTGCGCCCCGACCTGAAGCTCTACTACTTCCCCTGGCACAGTGATGACGACTTCCCGTTCGGGTGTGGGCGCCTGCGCTACGCCGGTCAGCCGCTGATGGACCAGATCTACGTCCCCGGCACCAACATCCTGCTGGTTCCCACCTTCACCGTGCCACCGGAGCAGTGGACTGCCGAGCAGCGCGAGAACCCTGCGCTGGCGCGTGGCTACTATCGCGAGGCCATCGCGCCGGAGCTGCAAGGCAAGCTGACCATTGAGGACGTGCTCTCCGGGCGCTACAAGGACATGCCGGAGTTCTGGGGCGCGCCGCGCAATCACAAGCTGCCTCACCTGTGCTATCCCCACGAGATGGACCTGGTCGCGATGCTCACGGAGCCGGGCAGCGTCTACAACCACGGGGTCGGCGACAACCCCCGCCTGTACCGGCAGGACGAGGGGCTCGTCTACTGGGCGCCGGTGCGCTACCGCTTCACGGCCGACAACCCCAAGCTGCTCGAGCTGTTCCGCACCGGCGAGGGCTCCGCGATTGCCGTGCACATGCCATACAACGAGGAGACCAGTCACCTGAACGTGCCGAGCATCCACGGCGCGCACGGCGTCGAGCACGGCGGGCCGTTCTGCATGATGGAAGAGGTCCTCAGCATGGCGCACAGCGACCCGACGAACATCATGGAGAGCATGTGGGAGCCACTCAAGCGCGGCTTCCCCCGCTATGCGCGGGCCTTCGCGCAGGCCTACCGTGCGCTCCCGGCGCTCCCCGCGACGGTGCTGACCGACGTCCTTACCCCGGCCGATGACGCGGTCGTCGTCCGCTCCTATGACACCGCCTACGGGCAGTACCTGGCACTGGTCAACCGCGCCTTCGAGATGAAGGACCGACCGGTCACGCTCAAGCTCAAGCCGGCCGTCAGTGCGGTGGACCGCGTCCTCAACCTGGGCACCGGCGAGGACGTGCCGCACCAGGCGGTGGGCGACGGCCGTATCACACTGGCGCTGACACTCCCGCCGATGTCGCTGACCAGCCTGCAGATCGTCGACCGCACTCCGCGCGCCATCATCCGCGACGTCGTCGTCACGCCGCCGGTGCTATCGCCCAACGGTGACGGTCGCGCTGACACGCTCACCGTTTCCGCGCGCACCGTGAGGCAGGTGACCACGGGCCGCTGGGCCGCCGAGGTTCGCGCCGCCGACGGCCGCGTGGTCCGGCGCTTCGAGGGCGCCGTGCCCGACGTGACGTTCACGTGGGACGGTATGGACGCGCAGGGGGTGCGCTGCCCGGACGATGAGTACGAGCTGTGTTTCACAACGACGGCTTTCCCGCAGGTTGCGGACACACGTCGGGTGACAGTCGACACTGCGGCCCCGCAGGCTCGCGTGAGCCTCCCGAGCGACCACGTCACAGTCGCCGTCAACAATCTCGCGGTGACCGGCAGCGTGGCGGGCCTACAGCCCGGGGAGGCGCTCTATCTGCACCAGGAGGGCATGGGTGAGCGGCTGGTGCCCGTCGCCGCCGACGGCACGTTCACGATCGCCGTGGAGGCCCTCGACGTCGGGGACAACCTGCTGACGCTGGTGACCCGGGACCGCGCCGGCAATCGCACGCCCCCACAAGAGCTGCGAGTGCAGTTCGCCCTCGACATGGGCAAGCCGATCGGCTTCGACTTCGGGGCGGGGCCGATCATGGCCGGCTTCAGCGCCATCCGCAATGACACGTTCTACTCGGACAAGCGTGGTTACGGCTGGATCAAGTACGGCAATGTCTGGAAGGGGGACCGGGGCCGTGGCGATGACCTGGTGCGCGACTACTGCAGTGGCAAGGAGGACCGGGAGTGGGCGGTGAAGCTACCCAACGGTAAGTACACCGTGAAGGTTGTGATGGTGGATACGGTGTTTGACCACTTCGCGCCGGACATCCGCCTCGAGGGCCACAAGCTCGCGGCCAGCCGCAGCATCAAGGCCAACCAGCCGCTGTGGGTAACCATGGAGACCGAGGTCACCGACGGGCTGCTCAACTGCGAGTTCATCAACCCGGGGAGCCTGCCCTACTTCGCACTCAACGGGATCGTGATCGAGCGCAGATGACCAGGAGGTGTACCATGCGCACGGTTGTGCTACTTGTGACACTGCTCGCGGCCGGCGCCCTCGCGTTCGCGCAGCCGGCGAAGGGAGGCAGGACAGTGAACAAGCGACCGGAGACAGCGGACCCACAGGTGCGGTGCGTGCTGGCGGGCGTACCATGGATCGGGTTCTACCGCGGCGGTGACCCGGAGGACGACCCGTTCCCGGCCTGCGTGCGGGCGTTCCTCGAGTACCGCAAGGACAACGTCGGGTTCCCGCCGAGTCGGGGGCGAACGAATGCCTGGCACGAGCTGCACGAGTATGTGAAGGCGACGGCCGGCGCCTCGTTCCGGCTGGGATGGGATGACAAGAAGTGGGGCTGGGGCGCCATGGAGCTGCTGGGGATGCCCGGCGACCCGCTGGCGACGTTCCGCGACGGGCTGGCATCTGTCGGCTACTCGTGTGAGGTGCTGCTGCGGAAGGACTTCGCGCAGTCTCTCGGCCTCACGCAGGAGGCGGACTACGACGAGGCTGCCTTCCGCGAGCGCATCATGGCCAGCATCCGCGCGGGAGTGCCCGTGTTCGGCCTTGGGGTCGTCGGCCCGCCGGAGTGCAGCCTGATCACTGGCTATGACGAGGGCGGGAAGGTCCTCGTGGGGCGGAGCTTCTTCGACGGGGAAGGGGAGTTTGGCGTGGGGCTTGAGTTCGAGGAGGCCGGCGGCGGGCTAAAGGACCCCTACTTCCGCAAACGCAACTGGTTCGCCGACACGCGCGGGCTGATCCTGATCGGTGAGAAAACCACGCGCCCCTCCGACCGTGAGATCCATGTCAGGGCGCTGCGGCGAGCCCTGGAGATCATGCGGACGCCCGTCGTGCGCGGGCACTGGACCGGCCAGGCCTCATTCACCATGTGGGCCGACACGCTGCTCAAGGACGAGCCATTCCCGCAGGATGACCTCGCCGTGCTGAAGAAGCGGCATGAATACCACCACAGCGCGGGAGGGACCCTGGCCGAGGCCCGGGCCTATGGCGCCGACTTCCTGCGCCGCGTGGCGGACCTGGAGCCGGCGGCGGCCGACGAGCTGCGCGAGGCCGCCAAGTGCTTTGACGACGAGCACGATCTCGTGTGGGCCATCTGGGAGTTCCACGGCGGGATGGTCGTCAGCGACGATGGCGCCCGCAAGTTCGCCAATGCCTACCTGCGCGGCCGCACCGTCCCCCTCATCCGCCTGGCACGCCGCCGCGACGCCGAGGCGGCGGCCCACATCGAGCAGGCCCTGCAACTGATGGGCGACAAGGCCACCGCCGACACGCCGGGCAGCTTCGGTCGCGCCATGCTGGAGGGCGTGCCGAAGATCGGCTACGGCGTCCACCTGTGCCCCTTCCCCGGGGCGCTGTATGCCGTCATGCAGTACCTCGGCGATCCGGTCGAGTATGACTATCTGATGGGCGTGTCGGGCGCGGCCTTCCGCCGGCTGTGGAACCGCGACGATGGCGGCAACGTGGACTTGAGCTATCTGGCGCCGGAGGTGTACCGCCACGCGGCCGATGGCATCCAGTACGAGCTGCGGGCCGTGCCGCGCGAGAAGGACAAGATGCTCGCGGCCATTCGCGAGAGCATTGCCCGGGGGCGGCCGGTCATCGCCTTCGGCATCATCGGCCCACCGGAGGCCGGCATTGTCGCCGGATACAGCCAGGGCGGTGAGGTGCTCCACGGCTGGAGCTACTTCCAGGACGGGAAGCTGCCGGGCTACTACGCGGAGGCCGACTGGTTCGGCAAGTTCCGCCGCTTCACGGAGGGCCCGGATGCCGGTCTCGGTCCCGTCGGCACGGAGCCGCTCGGGCTGATCGTGGTGGGCGACAAGAACCGCTGGCGGGAGGCCTCCAAGCGCGGGATCCTGGTGTCATCGCTACAATGGGCGGTCGATCTCGCGCGCACCGCCAGGCGGCCCAACCTGCCGCAACATGTCAGCGGTCTGGCCGCCTACGAAGCCTGGGCGAAGGGTCTCGAAGTTGATGCCGACTACCCCGCAGGCGACGCCAGGGTGCTGGAGACGCGGGCGATGGTCCACTGCGACCAGGTCGTCATGCTCCACGAGCGCAAGGCGGGAGCGCGCTACCTGCGCCTGATGGCTAAGGCGGTGCCGGAGGTGGCAGCCGAGCTCAGCGCGGCCGCCGCGCTCTACGACCAGGTGGGTGAGTACGGCACACAGGTCTGGAAGTGGGGCCACTGGATGGAGCCCGCAGCGCAGCAAGCGCTCGCCAGCGCGCAGACCCGGCGCGAGTTCGCCGGGCATATTCGGGCCGCCGCCGCGAAGGAGGCGGAGGCTGTCGCGCAGCTCGAGGCCGCGCGGAAGATCCTGACCGGAAGTGCCGGGGAGAAGCCCTGACACGGGGGGACGGCAACCACGGAGACACGGAGCGCACAGAGACAGCACGGAGAACGGCTGAGGAGGAGGACGGTGTCCATGAGCCTTTGCTGCTGCCCGGCCCCGGCCATTGCTCGCTCTGTGCTCGCCATTGTCATCGCACTCGCCGTCCCCGGACTGCTGGTGCACGGGCTGCTGCCAGGCCTGCCGCCCATGGCGTTCATCGCCACTGCCTCGACGGCATTTGTCCTGATCGCACTGCTCAGCGGGGGCTTGCGCTCCGCCTCGGGCGCCCTGATGGTCGCCGGCCTCGTCGGCTGTCTGATGGGCGATGTGCTGGGAGCGCGGGGGAGCTTCATTGCCAGTGTGGCCGCGTTCCTCACCGCGCACCTGCTGTTCATCGCCGCGTACGTACTTCGGCGCGGGGATCTCCGGAGGGGCCTGGCAGTGTCGCTGCTCTTCGCGGCGCTCAGCGCGATGGTCATGACGGGGATCTATGGCCGGGCCAACGGGGCAGAGCGCGCGATCGCGGTGGCCTATGCGGTCGTGATCAGTGCAATGGTGGGGGCGGCGGCCAGTACTGCGCATCTGCGCGGTGGAAGACTGATCCTCGTCGCCGCGGTGGTGTTCTATGTCTCCGACATCGCCGTGGCCTACTGGAAGTTCGTGGGCGGCGACTTCCCATACGCCTGGGGCTGCTACCCGCTGTACTACACCGCCTGCACGATGCTGGCGTTCGGGGCCGGGATGGTGGGGGAGGAGAGAGCCGGCGAGGTGGACGGCAACCACGGAGACACGGAGAGCACGGAGCCGGCACGGAGCACGGCTGAGGAGTAGGGGCGGCGTCGCCATGCATGGCAAGTGCGGCCTGTCGACTTGCTCCCCGGACGAGGGCGCCACGCTAGAAGAGGGGCCGAAAGGCCGCTGTGAGGCCGCGAATCCACGCCAGAATGGCTCGGGAGGGCACTCCGCCGGCCGCTACGCCTCGGGAGCCGGCCGGAAGTGGCCTGTTCGGCCGCGCTTCTTGCATGATCCTGTGGGTCCCGGGCAGCCCTCGGCCCAACCTGCCCGTGGGGTGTCAGGCGCGCCGTTTGCGCCTGACGGGGCCCCACGATACGGTGCGCGGGGTCCCATCCCGCTGGACGACACGCGGACGAAGTACACTGAAACGGAGACGACCGATGGCCTCTGAACATGAGCCGCGACCGATGCCGCACACGCATGCGCCGCACTTGCTCAACCCGCTGCGGGGCCTGCTCCTGTCACCCGGGCGGCTGGTTCGGCGTCTGGGCTTGCGTCCGGACGCACGGGTCCTGGAGCTCGGGCCGGGCCCGGGGTACTTCAGCCCGCAGGTCGCAAGGGCTGTGCCGCAGGGGACGCTGGTCCTCGTCGATGTGCAGCCGGAGATGCTGGACATGGCCAGGGAGCGCCTGCAGGCACGAGGGATTACCAACGTCGAGTACCGCTGCGCAGATGCCGTCTCCCTACCTGTGGCAGACGGGTCGTGCGATGTGGCCTTCCTCGTGGCTGTGCTGGGCGAGATCCCGGACCGCGCCGGCTGTCTGCACGAGCTGCACCGGGCACTCAAGCCCGACGGACTGCTGTCCATCACCGAGATGAGCCTGGGGGACCCCGACTACATCCGGCCGGCGGAGCTCGCCGACGCGACCCGGGCCGCAGGCTTCGAGGTCTATGCCAGGTACTCCGGGCTGTTCCACTACACGCTCAACCTGGGGAAGGCGCCGGTCTCCGACTGCGGGTAGGGGTCCCCAGCCGCGCGTCGAGCTGAGCGCTGGCTACGAGGAGTGCGCGGGAGTGATTCAGGCTGGCCCTGGTGAGTTTGTACAGGAATGCGCGCGGAAGGCTATATATCTATTGACAGCCGATAGTGGGTTGTGCATACTGTTTGTTGTGGCATTGAGGTGGGAGGCCTGTCTGGGCGTACGTCAGACCCGGTCACACGCTCCGGGTCAGGGCGTATCTCTTGACATGGCACAGTTGTGTGTGTATAGTATCCTTCCCGCTGGATGGCGGCGGCAGTCGAGCGTGCGTAGATAGCCTCCCTACGACCCGCAAGAGGTAGGAGAAGATGGCGAGGGCACGCCCGACCTCAGTTTCTGCGCACGATGCAGCCACCTTGGAGCAGGGAGGACGCGGTATGGACCGTCCGCAACCGGTGCGCATAAGGCCAGAGGACTTGGCCGAGTACCCAGAGGAACGCAAGGCGAGGGATCTGGCGCAGGGGGCAATTCGCGAGTCGCAGCGGCAACAAGCGTTGTCGTGGCATGGCCTCCTGACGGGCGAGGCCCAGAAGCGGCCGGCGCGTGGCCGCTAGCAGGAATGAAGAGCCGTTGGTGAGAGGCGCATCGTGGGTTCTGCGATGCGCCTCGGTGTTTGTCTGGGCGTAGAACCGGCTTTGCGCCGGAGGTTCGGCGGGGGGTGGCACCAGACCGTGAAGCTGCAGCCGATCTGTAACGAGGACATCGGGACGGCGCTGCGCGAACTGGATCAAGAGAGAAGGCAGGAGGCCGGGGACATTCCCTGCGAACACCCCGGCCTCCTCTCGCGCTTCTGGCCAGACCTGCAGACGCTGCGCTGTCGGACGATGCTGATCGAGGACGAAGTTCTGGACGAGGAGTACTTCCGCGAGTACCTGACGTTCTACGCGACGACCTTCATCGAGCATCCCCCTGTAGCAACGCGCCTGCACTTCTTCCGCGCCGAGGCAGACCTTGTCACACGCGCCCTGGACCCCCTGACTGGAGAGCTGACAGCGAGCGAAGAGAAGGACCCGGGGTACCTTGGCTACGTTGTCCTCCGCCCATCGTCGCCGTCGACGGTCGGCGAGACCCTCTTGAGGATACCTCATGAGCTCAGAGGAGAGAGGTGCTACTGCCACTGCGCGACGAGGTTCGGGCAGACGGTCAACGGCAAACGCCTTCACGTGCCGTCTGCTCCCTTCATCGGCCAGGATGAGACGGGAGTGTGCGCCCAAGCTGCCATCTGGGGCGCGTGCAAGTACCTGCACAAGTACCGCTACTACCCCAAGGTGTCCCTTCCCGACGTAACGCTGATGGCGGGGCGGCAGGTAGCTGAGACGCTCTTCACGCGTCCGGCCGATGGCCTGAGTCGGACGGCGATCTGCGACGTTCTGCGCCAGCTCGGTTTCCAGGTGTACCTGGCAGATGCGCGACCCGGGACGCCTGGGCTGGACAGCCCCCTTGAGGCCGCCTACACCGCGGTCGAGAGCGGGCTGCCGGCCTTCTTACTGCTGAAGCCCGGCGATCCCGAATCACCGGCGCCGGGCCACGCGGTGTGGGTCACAGGCCACACCTTCGCGCCCGGCACGGATGTGGAAAAGGCTGCCCTTGAGGAGGTGGGCGAACTGGGAAAGAGCGTCCAGTACCTGTCCGCGAGTCGATGGGTGGGGCACCTGCTGGTTCATGACGACAACCGTGGACCCTACCTCCCCACCGTGATCGAGGAGGATAGGATGGAGGTACCGGAGCACGACGGGGGGGGCATTGTCAGCAGGTACTACCTACCGCGCTACTCGCCCTATGCCGACCCCGATCCTTGGCCTGATCACCACCCCGACGAGCCACGGATCGTGTCCGTGGCCCAGGTCGTGGTGCCACTCCCGGAGGAAGTGTTCGTCAAGCCGCCCGATGCGCGCAGAATGGCCGTGTGTGCCATTCTCGGAGGCCACCTTGCGAGCAACCTGCAAAGGCTTGACGACTGGTTCCAGCAGGGCCTGGTAGGTTGGGCACCCGAGAGCTCAACCAGATCATGCATCGCGGCGCTCCAACCTGGCACGCGACGCTACGCCCTTCGCACCTTCCTGTGCATGTCGGCCAGGTTCCGAGAGTACGTTGTGGGATCGGGGATGTGTGATGAACTGAAGGTCCTCTACGCGCAGGACATGAGGCTTCCGGAGTATGTATGGATCACGGAGATCTCCGACACGCAGCACATGGCCAGCGAGGAGAGCCACGATGCGCGCGTGGTCGGTGAGCTCATCATCGACTCCACCGACTCGGCCGCGTTGCGGACGTCCGACGGCTTCCGCTACCTGGCACTTCACGTCCCGGGCTTGCTGTTGCTTCGTCCTGGCCTACGCGAGGGGGAGCCCCGAGCCCTCCTCGAGCCGGTTGGCTACGATACTGCGACGAGGCGCGCGTCGCGCCAGCCGGTTGGGTACGATGCGTTCAAGCTCCTCAGCGACACACGTTACAGACCTTACAGCCACCACAGCGGCGCAGCGGATGACCCGCGATCGTACCGCAAGCTCGGACCCATCCACATGCCCCTGTAGAGCCTCCGCGATCCTGGTCACCCACTCCCCAGGCACTCCGTGTGCCTCGGGTCGCTGGCCAGGGCCCTTGCGGGGCCACCCCACCCAGGCGATGCTACGCCGGAGCTCACTCCCCCCCTCACGCATACAGATCCCTGAGCAGCGCCACCGATCGATCGGTGATCATCTGCAGCGCCTCCGGCGCCAGCTTCGAGCCGTGCGAGGGGCGCGTCTCGTAGCCGCCCCGGCGGATGGCGTCCGGGGTCGGAATGTACCCCACATAGCGATTCGACATGTGCGCCACAAACGTCCGCTTCGCCGGGCTCGCCTGCTTGATCTCGAGCTGGGCCTCGA
>CAZIWQ010000123.1:0-10688 GCA_964542355.1 uncultured Armatimonadia bacterium | reverse complement strand
AGAGGGAGTCCTGTGCCGTCGCCTCAGTAACACCCGACCGGGAGGCGCGTGTCCGCGCTTTCGCGACAGGCTCTAGAAGAGCGGCCGAAAAGTCGTTCTGAGGCCGCGTCGCTACGCTCACAGGCCCGCAGAAGCCACTCACAGCCATCTCGCCGCTAGAGACCCGGCCGGATGTGGCCTTTTCGGCCGGGTCTCTAGAGCCGGTAGCGCATGTGGAGGACAGCAACCTGGGTGTGGCTGCGCAGCGCGACCTGCAGCCACAGGGCCGTGTGGTTATGGAGCATGGACTGCCACACGGAGTCGACAGCGAACTCGGGGAGGATAATGGTGATGTAGTCGTAGCCCTCCTCCCGGCGCACCTGCTCGGCGTAGGCGAGGAGCGTGGCCGCCAGGTCGCGGTGCGGACACGGGAGCACGACTAGCGGGACCTGCTCCTCCCACTTGTTCCACTCCCGCTGGACCCTGGGGGAGGGTTCGCCCCCGATCTCGACGTGCACTGCGCGGCCGAGGGTGGACTGGGCGCGCATGTACTGCAAGGCCTCCAGCGTACCGCGATGGATGCCCCCGACCAGCAGCAGGTTGAGGTTGCGTACCGGGTGGACCACGTGGGCCATCTCGAGGGAGAGCCGCGAAGCGACGAAGCCGTAGTGGCGGTAGATGGCCCGGAACGCCAAGACCATCGCCGGGATGAGCAGACACACGATCCAGGCGCCGTAGATGAACTTGGTGACCGCGATCACGATGAGCACGATGCCGGTACAGACCGCGCCCACCCCGTTGACCGCGGCCTTCGAGCGCCAGTGCGCGCCGCCCGTGCGCATCCAGTGCACCACCATGCCCGCCTGCGAAGCGGTGAAGGCGGTGAACACACCGACTGCGTACAGGGGGATCAGCCGCGACACATCGCCCTCGAAGCCGATGATCAGCGCGATGGCCAGGCCGGCCAGGATCACGATCCCGTTGGCGAACACCAGGCGATCGCCCAGGTTCATCATCTGGCGCGGCAGGAACCCGTCACGGGCCATGAAGGCCGCCAGGCGCGGGAAGCCCGCGAAGCTGGTATTGGCGGCGAACACCAGGATGAGCGCGGTGGTGGCCTGCAGCAGGTAGTACATCGTGTTGCGGCCCCAGACGCGCTCCCCGATCTGCGACATGACGGTGTTGCCCTCAACGGGGGTGACCCCCAGGGTGCGCGCCAGCACCGACACGCCGATGACCGTCGTGCCCAGGATGACGGCGATGTAGATCATGACGGCGGCGGCGTTGCGGTCGCGCGGCTCGCGGAACGCCTGGATACCATTGGCGACCGCCTCGATCCCGGTCAAGCTGGCGCACCCACCGGAGAAGGCCCGCAGGACCAGGAACAGCGTCAGCGGCTCGAGATGGCTGGGGAGATGAGTGGGGGGGGCGGCATGGAGCGCGCCATCGGCCAGCTTCGACAACCCGACGAAGATCAGCAGGATGGTACAGACGATGAAGCCGTAGACGGGCAGGGCGAAGGCCGCCGCCGATTCCCGCACCCCCCGCAGGTTCACCAGCATGATGAACAAGACGCACAGCACGGCGATGAACACGCGGTGCTCGTAGAGCGCCGGCCAGGCGGAGGTCACGGCCGCGACGCCGGAGGCAACGCTCACCGACACCGTCAGGACGTAGTCGGTGAGCAGCGCGGCGCCGGCAATGTGCGAGGGCGTGGCCCCCAGATTGTCGCGCGCGACCACGTACGCCCCGCCCCCGGAGGGGTACTCCATGACTGTCTGGCGGTAGGAGGTGGCCACGATGCCGATGAGCAACGCCAGGGCCACGGCCACCCCGACCGTATAGTGCAGGCCCCCGGTACCCGCGACCACCAGCATCAGCAGGACTTCCTCGGGGCCATAGGCGACCGAGGACATCGCATCCGCCGCGAAGATGGCGAGTCCACCGAACTTGCCGACCCGCTCGTGCTCCATACGATCGGTCGGGATCGGGCTCCCGATCAGCGCACGACGGGCCAGCCCCAGAAGACCAGGCATTGCAGGACCACCTCAGCGGCAGTGAATAGGGCACACGCAGCAAACGCCGCGACCCCGCCAGACCGGTCAGGCCGCGCGCGGGCTCGCCACGGTCCGTAGCAGCCGGCTGCCCGACCTGTCTGCGGCGGCCCAGGCCAAGCATGCCCGGCGTGTGGGGGGTGCCTCAGAGTACCGCCGATGATGATAGCGCAGTTTCCTCGTCAGGCCAAGGGCGCATTTGCCTGCGCGTTCGCCTGCGGGCCCGCCGGCGAGGAGGGAATCGGCCACCCGAGACGAAGGGGATACCGGCGACACCGTGCGGGGTAACCCGACCCACCCGCTGTCCGTCATCCACCGTCCACACCCGAGGGGGACCTGATGGCACGCATCATCGTCAACACCGATCGCCGGCTGGGCGAGATCCACCCACACATCTATGGCCAGTTCATCGAGCACCTTGACGGGTGCATCTATGGGGGGATCTACGAGCCGGGTTCTCCCCGCGCCGATGAGCGCGGGTTCCGGACCGATGTGCTGGCGGCGATCCGCGAGCTCAAGGCACCGATCCTACGGTGGCCGGGCGGCAACTTCTCCTCCGGCTATCACTGGCTCGACGGCGTCGGCACAAAGCGGCGCGCTCGCCCCGAGCTCGCCTGGAACACCACTGAGCCGAACGACTTCGGCACCAACGAGTTCATCGAGTACTGCCGCGCCCTCGCCATCGACCCCTACATCTGCCTGAACATGGGCAACGGCACGATGGATGAGGCCATCGCGTGGCTGGAATACTGCAACCGTCCGGCCGGCACATACTATGCCGACCTGCGGCGGGAGCACGGGTACCCGGACCCCCACCAGGTCACCTACTGGGGGCTGGGCAATGAGATCTGGGGCGACTTCCAGATCGGGCACAAATCGGCGGAGGACTACGCCTGGCAGGCGCGTGACTGGGGCAAGGTCCTGCGCCGCCTCGACCCACAGATCAAGCTCATCGCTTGCGGTGGCACCGGCAACGCCCCCTCCCTGCGCTGGGACCTCGAAGTCCTGGAGCGCACGGCCGACCTCGTCGACTACACCGCCCTGCACTACTACTGGGGCCCGCGAGGGGACGACGGCTACCTCGGCTGCCTGGCCGGAGCCTACGACTTCGAGCGCTACCTGGTCAGTGTCGAGGCGCTCATTGACGGGGTGCGGCGCGACCGGGGCCTCCGGCGTCCGCTGTGGATCAGCATCAATGAATGGAACGTGTCCTACCACTCGGGCGGGCACCAGATGCGCTACACATTGCGCGATGCGCTGGCCGATGCGATCTTCCTCCACATGATGCAGCGCCACTGCCGCACGGTGAAGATGGGGGCGCTGGCCCAGACGGTGAACGTGATCGCGCCGATCCAGACGCAGCCCGATGCCATGTTCCGCCAGACGATCTACTGGCCGCTGTGGCTCGCGGGCAATCTCGCCGGCCCGACGCTGATCGACTGCTGGACGGAGACCGACACCTACCAGGTGGACTTCGTCCCCGACCAGCCTCTGCCCTATCTCGACGCCGTTGCGACGCTTGACGCGGCGGGCGGGCGCGTGATCGTGAGTGTGGTCAACGCCCACCCCACCGCCGAGATCGGTGCCGGCATCGGCATCATCGGCGCGAATGTCGGGGACGGAGTGCGCACCCACACGCTCGCTGCGGACAGCCCGGACGCGAGCAACGACTTCGACCGGCCCGACAACGTGCAGCTTGTCACTGCGGAGCTCGACGGCGGGAACCCCTTGATGATGTGCTTCCCGCCACATTCCCTGACGGTGCTGGAGTTCACTACGCAATGATCATCGCCCTCGATGCGCAGGGAGAGCGGATTGCGGCCAGCCCGGGGGTGGAGGCCTATTGCCCCCTGTGTCGCGCGCCGGTGACCGCCAAGTGCGGGACCCAGGTCACGTGGCACTTCGCCCACCAGTCGGTCGATGACTGTGACCCCTGGGCCGAGCCCGAGACCGAATGGCACATCGGGTGGAAGGAGCAGTTCCCGCCGAGTTGGCGGGAGGTCGTCGTCGGCGAGCACCGTGCCGATGTGCACACCCCGCAGGGCTTCACCCTTGAGCTCCAGCACAGTCGGCTGGTGGCCGTCAAGATCCGGCAGCGCGAGCTCGCGTATGGCAACATGGCCTGGCTGCTCGACCGCAGCCGGGCCGCCACGCTCAGCGACGGGGTGGTGAAGGGGGTGCGCTTCCAGTGGCCGCGCGCGCCCCTCGCGTGGACCCGCGCCCATGCCCCGCTCTACCTCGACGGGGGCGACCGCGAGCTCTTGCGGGTCACCCGCTGGCAGCGCCACACGACCCTCGCGGACTGGCCCCGCGACTACTTCCCCGAGCCGGGGGAGGACCTCAGCGACACGCGCCGCATCGTCTGGCAGGGGTACGCCGACCGGGTGGTGCGGTCGCAGTTCGTGTTCTCCCTGCTGCGCCCGGCGCTGTCGACGATGTCTCCCGCTGACCTCAGGTACTGCTGGCTGCGTCACGCCGGCCCCCGGTATCAATCGATTCCCGGGGACCTGGAGGCGACGCTGGGGGAAGCCGCGGCGTGGGAGGCGATCGGTGACCTCGTGCGCGCAAGCCTCGCCCGCCGCCGCAAGCCCTTCGCCGACTTCGAGGAGGTGGCACTGTCCTGCCAGCACGAGGTGAAGGCACTGCTGCGAAGGGTGACGTGAGCAAACGGCAGGGGCAACCACGGAGACACGGAGAACACGGGGTCACACTGAGAACGGCACGGGAACCGAGAACGCAAGAGGCGGGAGAGCAGCGGACTCGGCTCTCCCCGGGAGACGTTCTCTCATCCTTTTCTCTCGGTGTATCTCCGTGCTCTCCGTGACTCCGTGGTAGATGTGGCCGTTCCGGACGCGGCGCTGTTTACTGCCCGCCCGCCAGCACGATCCGGTAGCTGAACGCCTCCGCACTGAGGTCCAGCGCGAGTGTGTCACCGGTCTGGATGTACTTCTCCTCTGACGCCTTCTTGCCGTCCTGACTGAGCCCCTCGACGCGCACCACGCGCCGACCGGCCGCCCCCAGCTTGCCCAGCCGCAACTCCGCGCGGAACGGGAAGCTCCCCTGCAGCGGCAAGAGCCGCCATTCGTCACCCGAGTGGAGCAGTCGGAACGCACCGTTGGTCACGATCGGGCCGAAGTCAATCGGCTTGCCCTCCGCGTTCAGGCGCGGGCCCTCCGACCCGGGCCGCTCCGGCCGGTACTCGATCGACTTGATCGCCCCCTCCGCCCTGGTGACGGAGAACACCCCGCCACGCACCCGACTCTCATCCAGGTAGGCGATCGGCAGCAGGCGGCCGCCACCCCCCGTCGGCGTGTAGAGCCCATAGCGGAGAGTGTAGTCCCCCTCCCACGAGTCAGCCGGGATGGTGAAGCGCACCTGGCAGCGGTGCGTCCCCACCTGCTGCAGCTTCCCCGGAGCCAGATCCATGCTCGCATGGAGCGCGATCTTCTCGCCCTGCTCCGCCACCTTCGGATGGCAGAGGTGGACGAAGGGCACGTAGCCCACGGGTAGCGGCTTGAGCACCTGCCACTCGACCTCACACTCGACGACCCCGCCGCCGAGGTGGCGCGCGCCGAGCACCTGTGTCTTGACCGGCGCCCGCCCCGCGGTGTCGAGACTGGCCGGACGCGCGTCGACAAACGTCACCCCCGGGCTGGTCGCATAGCCGACCGAGAGACCCTCCCGCGCGGTGACTGAGCTCGTGACATCGCCCGCGATGGCGAGGTAGCCGAAACGCGGGAGCACATGACCCCGGACCTCCCACGGCTGTGTCCCGCGGTTGACCCACACCTCGGCCCCGCCGCCGAAGGCCGTGTGCTGGCGGTGGATGTCGTCGCCGGCGAACTCGTGGGCCTCCAGCGACCGGTGCGCCAGAGCGTCACAGATATCGTGCTGCAGCCAGTAGGTCATGACGGTGTCGCGGGTGCAGGGGCCACCGCACATCGGGTTGCGTCCCCCCATGACGGTGTTGGAGAGGTAGTCATCGCTGCCCCATTCGGCGGAGGGGTCGCCGCCGGCGTAGCGATGGCCCAGACCGCCCGCGAACAGGATGAGGCTGCCATGGGTCGCCATGTCGTGCCATGGCGTGCGCTCGCTATCGGCACACGACCAGTGCCACATGCCCGCCGTGTAGTGGTCGGACTGGCAGCCGTCGAGGTGTCCCACCAGGCCGTCGTGCCCGGCTTCACTGATCTGTGGGGCGTTGTCGCCGAGCGTCCGGCGCACCGTGTCGAAGCACTCGCCCCAGTGGCGCGCACACTCGAGCTTCGTGTGGAAGTCGCCTGCCTGGTCGTAGTAGTCGAGCAGCGGGATCGCCGAGAACACGTCGATGAAGTAGGCGGTGGGGGCAAACCCCTGCTTCACGAGCTTGAGGTTGCGCTCGAGCCACGGGGTGTAGGCCCCCGGGAGCCAGCGGTAGCTCTGGATCTCCTGACCGGCCTTCTTGTAGCGCCACGCACGCTGGGGTGTCCCGTCGCCGTTGAACAGGATCTGGCGGTAGCTGAAGCCCGCGGCATCGGGGTAGAAGTCGATGTAGTTGTCGTGCACACCATAGAGCATCCCCGCCTCGCGGCACGCGCTCACCCATGCATCCCACACCTGCGGGTCACAGCTTGGCGGGTAGATGTCGGGGAGGCGATAGTCGTAGCCCCAGCGCTGCCAGGCGTGCTTGAGGAACACGCAGTGATTGAGGCCATAGGCCCCCGCGCGCCGGATGTCGGCAGCGATGTTGTGTCCGCCCCACCAGTCGATGCACATCCGCCCCTTGAGCTTGTCCACGCCCCCGGCCGGCCGGAAGCCCGCGACGTCGCGGTACACGCGCGCGGCCGCAAACGCCCCCCGGGCCGAGGGGACCAGCATGAGCGTGGCATCGTGCCCGGTCTCGAGCGAGTAGAGGCGCTTGTCCGGGTCGACGATGAAGCGATAGGGGAAGACATCGGCGGCCTGAACGAGGCTGAGCCCGTTCTCGAAGTCCATCCCGACATGGCGCGTACTCAGCCCGAACCCGCCCTGCCCGAGTGTGAAGCGCCCCGGGTTCTGGATCACGTTCCCAAAGCCCGCGTAGACGCGCCGGGCCCGCACCGAGGTGGGGCCGAGAGCCAGGCGGGTGAACCGCGGCTCGCCCCGCCGGTCGCGCACTACCCCCGGCATCGCGAACTTGATCTTGAAGGCCCCGGCCTCCACCCCCATGCTGACGCCCACGGTGAACTTCCGGCGGTCAGACCCCTCCACCGTGTCGGTGAGTGTCGCACTGCGGCGGGTGGCATCCCAGACGGCGGTCTCCTCGCCGAGACGCAGGTCGGCGCGCGAGTCGCGGAGGTCCTGGCCGTTGATGTCGACGACCAGGTGCTCGAATACGACGGCCTGGTCGTGGGTGGCGAGGGCGAGCTGACCGTCGGCCAGCCCCCGGGGCCCGCCGACCCAGGCGACCCCGAACCGGCCGGCCGGGCTCGCGAGTAGCCACTGGCAGCGACCGCTCTCGCCCCGCAGAGCCGCCCGCGCCCGCTCGATCGCCCGCTCGCGCCGGGCGGCCACCTCCTCCGCCGGCTCTGCGAGCACCGCCACACCGACGTTCAGTGTCGGCTCCGCCCAGTAGCCGCTGTCGCAGGTCGTGTTGTTGTGCGGCCCCGGCCCGCTCCACAGCCGCAGGGTGATGGTCTTGCCCGCGTAGGCGGAGAGGTCTACCTCCGCCGGCTCCCACCGCTTTGCCGCTGAGAAGCGCCGGAACAGCTCCTTGAGCTCGTCGCCCTCCGCCGCGGCGTACACCCGCCATTCGACCCCGTCGCTGGGGGGCTCCTTCTCCGTGTGATCGCGGATCGCGGTGGCGAAACTGAGCCGGATCGGGGTAATGTCCGGCAGCGCAAAGCGCGTCTCCACCCACATCGGCCCCACGCCACCGCGGTACGGCGGGTGGATCACGAACCCGGCCTTCGCATCCGGACGGCTGGCCGTCGTCAGGGCGAAGTGAGTGCCGCTCTCGGGGTCATTGCCCGTCCACCCCGGCGTCATCTGTGTGAGCGGCTCGCCGGCCCGGGCAATCCCGACCCGCCAGTTCGCCAGCCGGTCGAGCGCCAGCGCGCCGGCACGCAGAACCGCAATGGGGGCCTGCAGGGCGAGGAGGTGCTTTGGTGCCGCGCTGCGGCCGCCTCGGCCCGGCACCGCGACCGGGGCCACCTCCGTGACCAGCACGGCATGGGCCTCCTCCCTCGCCTCCCCGGTGCCGAAGGTGGCGAAGGCATGGATCGGGTAGTGGGCGGCATAGCTGCCCTGCCCCGCGATGGCGCTGAACCCGAGCTCGGCCTTGCCCCCGGCAGCCAGCACAAAGGCCTGCGGGTTGGGGGCACTGACGCGCCAGTTGTCGGTCACCTCGAGGCGCACCTCGCCCCGCAGCTCGCCGGCGCCCTTGCTCGTCAGCGTAACACGCACCGGCACCGGCGTCTCCAGGGCCTGCACGTCGGGCACTGCGCCGATGGTGATCGTGAGCGGGCCGGCGCTGTCGGTGGGGGCATCCCAGCCCCAGGCAGAGATGGCGACGAGGAGCAGGGCCAGGGCGAGTGTTGCGGCCAGTGGCGACGGGCGGCACATGGCGGGCCTCCTGGATGGCGCGGCAGGCTTGTGCGGGCGACCGGCAGTATGTGGCATGTGGCATTGGGCGGACGGCACACGGCATGTCCGCCTCACCCCAAGAGAGGGGAGCACACCCCACGCCCCACCGTTCCCGCACCCCTCACCCCCGCCGTTGGCTATCCGCTTCCCGTCAGGCTGGGCACCACGTACTTGTCTCCCACGTTCACGAGGTACCGGTAGCCCTTCGCGTAGTCCTGCGGGTCGACGAAGCCGGCGATGAGCGTGATGTCGCCGGTCGACACGGCCGCGCCGTCCACCGCCCTGACCTCGTAGCTCGTGTCCTCGGGGAGCGCGTTGAGGAAGTGGATGGTTCGGCCGACGAGGGCCGTGCCGGCCGGGAGCGGCGGATCGAGAGTCACACGGTTGTCCGCCGGGTTACTGACATCGATCGCCGTGACCGTCCCGGTGTAGGCCGCCACCCCGGACGTAAGCTTCGCCGCGCCGACCTGTAGCAGCGTCCCTCCGACCAGCCGCATCAGCCCGGGCTTCCCGTAGTGCATGCGCACCAGACCCAGCGTGCCGGAGAACTCGATCCCGCCCTCGACCTTGACCGCGGTCGGCTCTTCGCAACAGATGATGGTGTCGGTGCGGCCGTCGATCAGCTCCACGGCGACGGCGGTGACGGAGTTCGGGTCTGCGCCGTGCTCCACCCTCAGTCGGCGTACAGCCTTGATGAAGGGCTTGCCGTCATAGGGCTCGATCACTGTCACGAACTGGCTCGCGACGTTGTCGCCCAGCCGGCTCTGGATGAGATAGCGGAGACTCTTCGGGTTGCCCGCTTTGTTCTGGGGCGGCTGGCCGCTTGCGAGGGCCACCTCGTCGCAGGCAGTGAGGGCGTGCACGCGCAGGTGTGGCTCGGAGCCCGCCTTGATGCGGCCGCGCAGGTCCTCGGCCTTCCAGTCCACGGAGTACGGAGCGGTCACCGCCGCCCCCGAGCGCGCAACCTCCGACAGGTACGTGAAGCCGCTCGCCTTGAGGAACTCCGCCCGGGGGCCGGTCACGCACGCAAACGGGGCATCCTCCCCGGCGAAGGTACCGGTCGGCTGCGGCGTGAGGCTGAGCCCGGCTACGTGCGCCACCGCCGCCGGACCGCAGTACTTCAGCCGGTGGTTCTTGCCCCCTCGTGCCCGGAACACGTCCAGGACGTAGCTGTCGTCGGCCGAGACGTCCACGAGGGCCGCCGTCCGCTGGTAAGTCTTGAGGCCGGGATAGGCGGTCAGCGACGACACCTCGACCACCCGCAGGGGGGGCAGGACCGCAAACAGGCGCAGCTTGCCCCCGGGGCTGCCGCCGGAGAAGCAGTCATTCACCTGCAGCGTGTTGTGGCTCACTGTCTGCGAGGACCAGTAGGCGCGGTGGGGCCAGAAGCCGGTGTACTCGGGGTAGCCCAACTCGGGCAGGAGGTCCACGTTCTTGGCGTAGAGGCCGAGGGTCAAACAGTCGGTGTGGGAATGCCCCTTGCCGAAGCCGTGGTGCACCCACAGCGCGCGGCCGTTCGCGGCCTGCTCGGTCTGCACATACGCCTGACCGTACCGCCCCAGGTGGTCCGACTGCAGCCGGAAGGGCGTGCTGCCGGCCGCGGCGGCGATCTGCTCCAGAACAGCATCCGGGTCGGCAGCGAAGATGTCCTCGGGGAGGCGCAGCTTCCCCGGATCGCCGCCGGCCTCATGCCACGCCAGGGCCGCGAGGCGCGGATCGCCGTAGAGCTTGTAGCCGGCGACGAACGTCGCGGCGCGCCCGACGCGCCCCCACGTGCCGGTGGCGCCGCTATCGCCGATGTTGGGCATGACCGCGTCCAGCACGTTGAGGCGCGGCTCAATCAGATAGCACTGGCGGAGCTTGGGGTACTCGGTGACGAGGTTGTGCCTGGTGTAGTCCGGATAGGCGGCCAGGGTCTCCGCCAGGTCGCGCATGGTGCCGGCGACCATCGTGCCATAGCCGCCGCACATCGCCCCCATGCCGTCGCGGTCGAGGTAGTCAACCATCATGACCGGCACCGGGTTCTTCTGCGGGTAGACCTCCGTGGGGAAC
>CAZIWQ010000122.1:0-10720 GCA_964542355.1 uncultured Armatimonadia bacterium | reverse complement strand
GAACAAGACATGCAGGTTATCTTGATGGACGACATCGAGCGCGTTGGCCACGAGGGAGACGTCATCACCGTCGCCGACGGCTACGCGCGCAACTACCTCATCCCCCGCGGGATGGCGGTCCAGGCCAGCAAGGGGGCGCTCAAGGACCTCGAGCGGCGCCGCAAGGCCATCGAGTCGCGCGACGGGGACAAGCGGCAGAAGGCCCAGGCAGTCGCCGACGACCTCGCCGCCAAGCGCGTCGTCGTCACCGCCCGCGCCGGGGAGGGCCAGCGGCTCCACGGCCAGGTCACCCCGCACATGATCGCCGACGCCGTCAAGTCGCAGCTCCACCTCGAGATCGATCGCCGCGACATCGACATCGCCGAACCGATCCGTGAGCTCGGCGACTACCTGATCAGCGCGAAGATCTACAAGGACGTCTCCGCGCAGCTCGCGATCAGCGTCGTCCGTGACGAGCAGGCTGATCTGGAGGCTGCGGAGGAGGCTCAGCGCATCGTCTCACGTGCGGGCAAGCAACTCCCCGTGCCGGAGATGCCGGCGCCGGAGGCGACGAAGGCAGCCGCCGAGGAGCCGACGGCTGAGGAGCCGCAGGACGAGGCGCCCGCCGCCCAGGCCTAGCGACCCGGCCCACCGCTGAGCGCCTGCTACTGACACGCCGCACAGAGGACGATCAGATTGGCCGCCAACCGCGCGCCACGCAGCCCGGAGAGCCTTGCCGACCGCATCCCGCCGCAGGACCTCGAGTCCGAACAGGCCACCCTGGGAGCGATGCTCGTCGAGGCCGGCGCCACCGCTCGCGCGATGAGCCTCGTGCGCGAAGAGGACTTCTATCGCGAGGCCCATCGCCTGATCTACCGCGCGATGATGGATGTCCACGGGCGCAACGAGCCCGTGGACATCGTCACCGTGTCCGCGGAGTTGCGGCGCGTGGGCAAGCTCGACGCGGTGGGGGGCGGCGAGTACCTGACCGCCCTCATCAGCGAGGTGCCCACCGCGGCGCACGTGCAGCGCTACTCGGCGATCGTGGCCGAGAAGTCGGTGCTGCGCCAGATGATCGAGGCGGGCTCGGAGATTCAGGGGCTCGCCTACGACAACCCCCTCGACGTGGGTGAAGTGCTCGACCGCGCCGAACAGCGCATCTTCGAGATCGCGCAGCGGCGCGTCACCAGCGACTTCACCCACATCGGTCCGGCGATCATGGAGACGTTCGAGAAGCTCGACCGCAAGTTCAACGAACCGGGCTTCTACACCGGCGTCCCGACCGGCATCAAGGACCTCGATGAGCTCACCTCGGGCTTGCAGCGCGGCGACCTGATCATCGTGGCCGGCCGGCCCTCGATGGGCAAGACCTCGCTGGCAGTCGCCAACTTCGCCCTCCACAGCGCGGTCCAGCACCAGGTCGGGGTCGGCATCTTCAGCCTCGAGATGTCCAAGTCACAGCTTGCCGAGATGCTCTTGTGCGCGCATGCGCGTGTCAACTCCTACCACCTGCGCCGCGGCCACGCCGGCCAGGAGGACTGGAACCGGATCGGGCGGGCGCTGGCGGACCTGCCGACCGCCCCGATCTACATCGATGACACGCCCGGCATCCCGATCCTGGAGCTGCGGTCGAAAGCGCGCCGCCTCAAGGCGCAGCACAACATCGGCCTGATCATCGTCGACTACCTGCAGCTATGCACGACCGGGGGGCGGGCGACCGAGAGCCGCTATGAGGAGGTCTCCGCGGTCGCGCGGGCGCTCAAGGGTCTGGCGCGCGAGGTGGAGGTGCCCGTGGTCGCCCTCTCGCAGCTCAGCCGGCTCGTGGAGCGGCGCGAGGACAAGCGACCGATCCTGTCGGACCTGGCGGAAAGCGGCGCCATCGAGGCCGAGGCCGACCTCGTCTGCTTCCTGTACCGGCCCGCCTACTACAAGCGCAAGGAAGAGATGGAGAAGGCCGCTCAGGACCAGAACCGGGCCGAGCTGCGCGCCGCACTCGACGAGCCGGGCGAAGCCGAGATCATCATCGCCAAGCACCGCAACGGCCCCATCGGCACCGTCAATGTCGTGTTCGCCCCCAAGTACCGCATCTTCGACAACCTGGCGTACCAGCGAGAGGATCCGATCTAGGCATGAAAGTGCTCATTCTGGGCTCCGGTGGCCGCGAGCATGCCCTCACCTGGAAGCTCGCTCACAGCCCCCGCGTCACCGCGCTCGTGTGCGCCCCGGGCAATGCCGGCATTGCGCGCCACGCGCGCTGCGTCGCCGCCGATCTGGGCGATATCCCGCGCCTGATCGACCTGGCCCTGGACGAGCGCCCGGACCTGGTGGTCGTCGGGCCGGAACGCCCCCTCGTGCTGGGGGTCGTCGATGAGCTGCGCAAGCGCGGGATCCCGGTCTACGGCCCGACCGCCGCCGCCGCCCGCCTCGAGGGCAGCAAGGCGTTCACCGACGAGTTCCTCCAGCGCCACGACATCTCGCGCAAGCAGTTCCGCGCCTTCGATGCCCCGCGGCCGGCGAAAGACTACATCTCCGAGCAGGGCGCCCCCATCGTCATCAAGGCTGACGGTGACGCCTTCGGCAAGGGGGTCAAGGTCGCCACCACGGTCGCCGAAGCCCATGAGTTCGTCGACCGCTGCATGGTCGAGCGCGAGTTCGGCCCCGCCGGGGAGCACATCGTGGTCGAGGAGTGCCTCGTCGGCCAGGAGTGCTCTGTCCTCGGCTTCACCGACGGCCGGACCGTCGTCCCGATGGTGCCCTCCCAGGACCACAAGCGCATCGGCGAAGGCGATACCGGTGACAACACCGGCGGCATGGGCTGCTATTCGCCTGTCCCCATCGTCGATGACCAGACACTGGACTACTGCGTCGAGCACTTCCTCAATCACACCGTGCGGGCGATGGCCGAGGAGGGGACACCGTATACGGGCACCCTGTATGCGGGCGTCATCCTCCCGGCGGCCGGCCCGGAGGTCCTCGAGTACAACTGCCGCTTCGGCGACCCGGAGACGCAGGTGATCGTGCCCCGCCTGAAGTCGGATCTCGCCGAGATCCTGCTGGCGTGCGCCGAGGGCCGCCTCGACACCGTCGCGGTCGAGTGGTCGGACCAGACCTGCGTCTGTGTCGTCGTCGCCTCCGGCGGCTATCCGGGCCCCTATGAGAAGGGGATGCCGATCGACGGCCTCGCGGCCGCCGAGGAATTGCCGGGGGTTGTCGTGTTCCACGCCGGCACTGCACTGCGCGACGGCCACCTGGTCACCAACGGCGGGCGCGTGCTGGGAGTGACGGCGCTCGGGGCCGACTATCGCGAGGCACTCGATCGCTGCTATGCCGCAGTGGATCGCATTGAGTTCGAGGGCATGTACTGTCGCCGCGACATTGGCTGGCGGGCCTTCGCCTGAGCGCGGAGGCCGACCGTCTCGGTCGGCGGGGAGACGTGTCGAGCGGGACGACGACGCTGTTATTCGGCCGCCCTGTCGGCAGCCGCGCGAACCGCACCTGCTGGTCACTGTCATCCTGAGGAGCGCATGCGGCTTCGCAGAAGCCGCAGCGACGAAGGATCACATTCCGCATACAAGCGCCTCCGGCTGACGCTGATCCTTCGCCAGAAGACCGCTGCGCGGTCTGGGCTCAGGATGACAGGCACCCGGAACGACGCGGAAAACAGCGGCGGCGGGACGCTCGACCGACGCAGCGACCGGGTGGCACAGACGACAGTCGTACCAGGGGTCGAGCATGAACCAGACACCGATCGTCGTCGGCATCGTGATGGGGAGCGCTTCGGACCTCGAGCACGTGCAGGCCTGTGTGCAGGTGCTGCGCGAGCTCGGGATCGGCCACGAGGTGATTGTTGCCTCCGCCCACCGCTCCCCGGAGCGCGCGACGGAATATGCCCGGACCGCGCGCGAGCGAGGGTTGCAGGTCATCATCGGCGCGGCCGGGTGGGCGGCACACCTGCCCGGCGTGCTGGCGGCGCACACGACGCTCCCGGTGATCGGGCTGCCGATCGGCGGCTCCCCGCTGGGAGGCACCGACGCGCTCTACGCGATGGTGCAGATGCCGCCCGGAGTCCCGGTGGCGACCGTCGGCATCAACACCGGCCACAATGCCGCGGTGTTGGCCGCACAGATTCTGGCACTGGGGGACGCGCAGCTTGCCGCGAGACTTGGCGCCATGAAGCAGCAGATGGCGGACAAGGTGCTCGCCGCAAACGAAGCCGTACAGCGGCAGTTGGGTGAGGGCTAGGGATCCGGCCGAGAAGACCACAGCCGGCCGGCCCCCGAGGCGTAGCGGCCGGCGGAGTGCTCGCCAGAGCCATTCTGGCGTGCCCTCGCGGCCTCAAAACGGCTTTTCGGCCGCTCTGCCAGCGGGGCACAGCACTACCGTGCCCCCTGCGACGCCCGTCGTCCGTGCTGCCGCCTCGAGTGGAGCTGATCGATGATGGACTGTTCCCGGGCCTGCGGGTCCCTGTCCTGCCACGGTTACGAGCTTGGCGCGGAGCGCACCTGGCGCGACGCCTGTGGCGTCTTCGGCATCTGGGGCCCGGCGGAGGATGTGGCGCGGCAGACCTACTTCGGCCTCTACGCCCTCCAGCATCGCGGCCAGGAGAGCGCCGGCATCGCCGTCGGCGATGGCACCACCCTCCGGCTGGCCGCCGATATCGGCCTCGTCTCGCAGGTGTTCGACGAACACACCATCAGCACACTCCAGGGCCAGGTCGCCCTCGGCCATGTCCGCTATTCCACCACGGGCAGCAACGTCCCCGCCAACGTCCAGCCGATGCGAGGCGAGCACAAGTCCGGCCCGTTCGCCGTCGCCCACAATGGGAACCTGATCAACACCGTGGCGCTGCGCGATGAGCTGGTGCGCCAGGGGGCGACCTTCGAGAGCACCAGCGACACGGCGGTCATCGCCGCGCTGATCGCGCGCTCCCGCGCCGATACGCTGGAGGAAGCCATCGCCGAGGCGATGCAACAGATGGAGGGCGCCTACTCGCTGGGGCTCTGCACGCCCGATCGGCTCATCGCGGTTCGCGACCCCCATGGCGTGCGTCCGCTGTGCATCGGGCGCACGCAGACGGCGTGGGTCGTGGCCTCCGAGACGTGTGCGCTGGGAACGATCGGGGGCGACTTCGTGCGGGAGGTCCAGCCCGGTGAGATCGTGACCCTGGGGGCGAACGGCCAGGAGACGATCCAGGTCGTCGAGTCCGAGCACAAGGCCTGCTGCATCTTTGAGTTCATCTACTTCGCCCGGCCGGACAGCCACATCTACGGCAAGAGCGTCTACATGGCGCGCCTGCGCATGGGCCACATGCTGGCCCAGCAGGCCCCCGCCGACGTTGACCTCGTCATCGGCATCCCGGAGAGCGCCATCCCCCACGCGATGGGCTATGCGCAGGTCGCGCGCATCCCCTACGGCGAGGGCTTCATCAAGAACCGCTACATCCACCGCACCTTCATCATGCCCGACCAGCGCTTGCGCCAGTCGGGGGTGCGCATGAAGCTGGCGCCGCTGCGGGAGGCGGTCTCCGGCAAACGCCTGGTCGTGGTGGATGACTCGATCGTGCGCGGCACCACCACCGGGCCGGAGATCGACCTCTTGCGCGAGGCCGGCGCCCGCGAGATCCACCTGCGCATCAGTTGCCCCCCCATCCGCTTCCCCTGCTTCTATGGCATCGACACCTCCACCCGCAAAGAGCTGATCGCCTCACGGCTGGCCGTCGAGGAGATCCGCCAACACCTCCATGCCGACTCGCTGGCCTACCTGGACATGAAGAACCTCGTCAAGGCTGTCGGACTGCCGAAGGCCAACTTCTGCACCGCATGCTTTGATGAGCACTATCCGATCGCCGTCCCCAAGGATGTCCGCATCTCCAAATTCGATCTCGAGGAGAACAAGGTCCCGGTCTAGTGCCCCGCCAAGCGTCATTCTGATGGCGCGCGGGACCAGCAACTCACCCACATGCGGCACGTCGTCTAGCCCCTACGGGGCTAGACGACCGCCGGCCCTACCCGGAAAGCCCACGGCCCCCGATCTGCGTGCCGGACAAGGCCCGCAGAATCACGCTTGACAGGGCACTCGGCATGCCGCACGGCGGCAGCGCCGCGCCCGGATCCCGGCGATGGCGTGGATGCCACCCCGGGCACGGGCACGCAGAAGGAGGATCCTGATGGAACAGGGGCTCACCTACAAGGACGCGGGGGTGGACATCCAGGCCCAGGATCAGGCGGCCTCGCTGTTCTATGAGGCGGTGCGCGATACCTACTCGGATTCCGTGATCCGCGGCCTGACCGACTTCGGCGGGATGTTCGCGCTCGGACGCGGCTATCAAGACCCGGTCCTCGTCGCCGGGACCGACGGCGTCGGCACCAAGCTCATGATCGCGTTCGAGCTGGGGCGCCACGACACGATCGGGCAGGATCTTGTCGCCATGTGCGTGGACGACGTCGTGTGCCAGGGCGCCCGGCCGGTGCTCTTTTTGGATTACATCGGCAGCGCGCGGCGCGACCCCGAGCAGACCGCGGCGATCGTGCGCGGCGTGGCGGCGGCGTGCAAGCGCGTGGGCTGCGTGCTGCTCGGCGGCGAGATGGCTGAGCTCCCCGGGCTCTACCGCGCTGGCGAGTACGACCTCGCCGGCTTCGCGATCGGGGTCGTCGAGCGCGCTGAGATCATCGACGGCTCCCAGGTCTCCGAGGGCGATGTGGTGCTCGGATTGGCCTCCGACGGGCTCCACAGCAACGGGTATTCGCTGGCCCGCAAGGCGCTGCTCGAGGCGGGCGGGCTCCGGCTGGGCGACACAGTGCCCGAGCTTGGCTGTTCGCTGGGCGAGGAGCTCCTGCGCCCCACCCGCCTCTACGCCGCCGCGATCGTGGCCGCCCTCGACGCCGGGAGCCGCCCACACGCGCTGGCACACATTACCGGCGGCGGGCTGCCCGACAATGTCGCGCGCTGCATCCCGAACGGGCTGTGCGCGGTGATTGAGCGCGACAGCTTCCCCCATCCGCCGATCTTCGACCTGGTCCTCCGGCTGGGCGGGGTCGCCCCGGAGGAGATGTACCATACCTTCAACATGGGGCTGGGGATGGTGGCCATCTGCGCGGCCGACAAGGCCGGCGGGCTGCGCGCTGCGCTCGAAGCCGCCGGCGAGACCGTGTTCGACATTGGCCGCATCGAGACCAACTGCGAAAAGGTCAAGCTAGTGTAGCGTGTTCTTCACCCTCTCCAAGACCCTCGGACTGCTGTGCTACCCGCTGGTCGTCCTCGTGGCGCTGTTTGTGCTCTCCGGGGTGGCGCGGCGGGGTCGTCCGCGGCTGTCGGCGGTCCTGTTCTGGATCGCACTGGCAGGGCTGTATCTCTTGAGCACGCGCCCGGCGGCCGACCTGCTGCTGCTGCCGCTGGAGCAGCCGTTCGAGCACTCGCGGCCGCCGGCCGAGGTGGACTGTGTCGTCGTGCTGGGGGGGACGCTCGACCTCGGGCGGTCGGGGCCCGAGCGGTTGGAGTTCGACGACTCCGCCGATCGGTTCTTCGAGGGGGTGCTGCTCGCGCGGCGCTTCCCGCAGGCGCTGCTGATCCTCTCGGGCGGGACCGCCGACCTGCGGGGTCGCGGCCGGCGCGAGGCCCCCCTGCTGCGTGACTACGCCATCCGCCTCGGTGTCGAGCCCTCCCGCATCCGCATCGATGACCGTTCCCGCAACACGCACGAGAACGCCGTGGAGACGGCGCGCCTGCTGGCGGCCGAGCACCGGCAGGCGGTGGTGCTGATCACTTCCGCCTTCCACATGCGGCGCTCGCTGGGATGCTTCCGCCGCGTCGGCCTCACGCCCACTCCGGATGCGGTTGACTTCCAGGGCGGGTCCGTCGGGCCAAGCCTGGCGGGCCTGGTCCCGGGCCCCGACAACCTGGTACGCGCGACGATGGCGGTGCGCGAGTACATCGGGCTCGTGGCCTACCGACTGAAGGGCTACGTGTAGGTCGGGTCACACCTCCCAGACCCAGAGCTCGCCCGCATGCCCGATGAGGCGCAACCCCGGAGGCGCCGGCGCCCTTGTCGGCTGATCGGGGAAATCCCGCACCCAGAGCACGAGGTACCGGACACGGTCGAGGGAGGCGCGGGGGACAGCGGCGGGCTCACCCGCGTTCGTGTCGAGAACCAGGAGCTCGCGCCGGCCCAGATAGGCTGCGAGGGCCCCCATGTTGGTCAACACAGGCACTTCGTCGGGAACGGCGGCCAGCAGGCGATGTTGGCGGCGCCCCTCCTCGGTGGGCCACTCCAGCCACTCGCTCGGGCGCGTGCTCAACAGGCTGTAGCTGTTGAGGGCGAAGGTGAAGGCCGCCCCGGCGAAGCCGATGAGCAGGGCGCGTCGGATATCGGCGCCCCTGCAGCCAGCGCGCGCCGACAACGCGCTGCGCAGGTGTGAGAGGCCGCGCACCCCCCCCAGGACGAAGCCGGTCAGAATCATCACGTGGTAGTGCCCACCGATGGTGACCATCGCCGGCATGCCTCCGGCCATGGCCATGAGCAGGTCGGGCGCCGCGAGCAAAAACTCCACCGGGCTGACCAGCCACAGCTCACTCACGCCGCCCCCCAGGTAGAGCAGGTACTCAACGCGCTTGACCAGGTAGGCCGCCACGGGCGCCCACTGGCCCCATGCCAGAGCTTCGCGGTGCCGGTCGTGCAGGAGCCCCCCGTACAGCGAGTGCCCCGTCGGCGAGAAGTGGGGGATGACAACGCCCATCGCCAGCGCGAAGCACACCAGCGCCCCGACACACGTTGCCAGGCCATAGCGGCGCTCCCCCCGCCAGGCCAGGTACAGACCCACCATCAGCACGTTGCCGGGGATGCTCTCCTTGCCCGCCATGGCAAGCACAAGCGCGATGGCGCTGGCGAAGTACCGCCGCTCGAGCCCCAGATACAGCCCCCACAGGACCAGGGGCAGGGCCAGCACCCCGACGTGGAAGTCGGAGTACAGGGCGCGGTCGAGCCCGGGGAATGTGAGGTAGACGAAGGCGGCGACGGCCCCCGCCGACGGCGAGTACCACCGCCGGGCAAGGCGAGCCACCGGGACGGCCCCCCATGCCAGGCCCAGAACCTGTGCTACCAGCAGCCAGACGGGCGTTGCCCACACAGCGTAGAGCGGCAGGAACGCCAGCAGCAGGGGTTCACAGTGGTCCCCCAGGCGGCACAGGGGAGTGCCTGCGAATCGGAAGTCGGTCGAGTAGCTGAGGAAGCGCCCGTGGAGGGTGTTGTACAGCGCCTGGTGGTAGATGCCCATGTCCTGGGCGCCCTGCCGGAACAACCACCAGCGCGACAGCGACACCCCGAGATAGGTGACGGTGAAGGCCGCGATCAGCACCCAGATGACGACCGGGCCGGCGCAGAGCGCCGCGAGGCGCGCGCTGCCCCTGCGGAAGCGCTCCAGCGCCCAGACGTAGCTGCTTGTCCCCAGCAGACCACCGACTGCCAGACTGAGCGCGAGGGTCATCGCTGCCGGCGGCAGATGGCTCGCGGGATCGATGAACAGGAGGTTGGTAGGTAGCAGCGGCGCCAGACAGCCGGCCGCGACCTGCAGACGCCGCCATGGCGTCCCCCGCTCCCGAGGGATGAGGCGCGACGTCCCCAGCCACACTCCCACCGCCGCCACCAGCGCCAGTTCGGCGACCTCAGGGATCCACTCACCTCCCGCGGCCCAGCCGGTGATCCCGGTGGCCACGCCACTGACGACAAGCGGGGGCCACACGTAGCCGACGAGGCCGGCGGCCGCGCGCCGCCACCCCCCACCAGTCCGGACACTGCTCATGCGAAGACCTCACGCAGCATCGCCACGCACTCCCCCAGCGCCTCGTACACACCCTCGCGTACCGGGAACTCCACCGTGAACGGTCCCGGATAGCCCACTTCCCGCGTCCACTCAAACACCTGCCGCCACGGCACCACCCCGCGCCCGAAGGCCAGGTGGTCGTCATCGCGGCCCATGTTGTCGGCGAGATGCGTATAGGCAAGGAACGGCGCCAGCGCGACCAGGAGCTCGCGCGTGTTGCCCACCATCTGCGAGTGTCCATAGTCGAGGCAGAAACGCACGGCCGGGCTGTCGACGGCTCCCAGAATGCCCGCCAACTCGCCCGCAGTGCTGCCCAGCTCGCACGAAGCGTGGTAGTCGTAGGCGTAGTGGTTCTCCAGGCAGAGCACCACGTTGGCCTGTTCATACGCGGGTGCCGCCGCCTGCAGGGCCTCGCGCGTGATCTCCAGCCCACGGGCCTGGTCGGGGTGGCTGCCGCCATGGAGGACGGCGTGGGTGAACCGGGCCTCGCGGCAGATGCGCAAGCACTCGTGCAGTCGCTCGACCCCGGCCGCCACACCCAACGCGGCGAGGTTATCCCACACATGGACGCTGCTGTGCAGGCCGAAGCGGCGGGTCAGCTCGCGCAGGCGGGGGAGCTCGGCCTCACCAATCCGCGGGTGAGGGAACGAGAACTCGATACCATCGAGGCCGAATTCGTCCCGGCAGCGCTCGCACGCGGACTCGAGCGTCTCCCAGTCATAGTGCAGGCAACTGATGAGGATAGTTGGTGTGCTGATTGGAGACACCTCGCACGTTGGGGTCGTTGGCATGGTAGGAGCGTTCACCGGATCGCGCGCCACGGGTGTGCGCCCTACAGACGACAGACGGCAACACCCGGCGACCGTTGGCCACGTCCCCTCAGCGCCGGGGGGTGCCTGCCGTCGTCCGAAGGACGAATGGTCCCG
>CAZIWQ010000121.1:0-10757 GCA_964542355.1 uncultured Armatimonadia bacterium | reverse complement strand
ACCGCTTGCTGACACGCGCGGCTCTGTGGGGTGGGAGGGGGGCACGACTCCGTGGTGAGGCCTGAAGCGGGGTGGGTGGCGCTCGGCCCCGACGGGGAACGGTGGCCAGCGACCGCAAGGCCCTTGATGCCGGGGGCCGGTTCGGCGATAATCAGCAGGCCACGTGCACAGCTCACACCCGACGCCGACGGTGGAGGACCAGGTTTGCGGACGCCCTCCCACGTAACGGACAAGTTCGACGTACTCGCCCATCCCCGCTATGCCGCGGGGAACGGGAAGGTGTCGCACGCCCACATCCGGGAGTACTTCCCGATCCTGGGCGTGGACCGCAGCGTCGTCCGCAAGCTCGGGTGCATGTGCTTCGGTGACACGCCGCGCGACATTGCCGGCTACGAGTGTACAGTGCCGCAGCTCATCCGGGAGATGGAGTGCTGGCGCGGGCCGGTGCACCCGATCATCTTCGCCGACGCCGCCGCCTCGAACCTCAAGCCCATCCAGGTGCTCAGCGCGATGCAGGTCGCCTACGAGCTGGCGCCGGCGAACATCCATCGCGCCGAGTACCCCACCTCCGCCACTGCCAGTGGCGCCTTCGACCATGCCCTGCATAAGCTCGCCGCCTTCCTGAACGCCAACCCGGACGAGGTGGTGGCGGTCGCCGGCGCTACGGACGGGCTAAACCTGTTCATCTCCAGTCTGCTCGTGACGCAGAAGCTGCATCGCACCGGCCTCCCCCTCCTCGACAAGCCATGGGGGCCGGACGACACCATCACGATGACGGGGATGGAGCACAACTCGGTCACCAACCCGCTGCAGGTGCTGTGCGCCCTGACCGGCGCGAAGCTGAACATCGTGTACCCGGACGGGGATGGCCTGATCGACCCGGCGCGCTTCCCCGACTGCCGCCTGACGGTCGTCACCGGGGCGTCCAACGTGCTGGGGACGCGCTGCCCGCTGGGCGCGATCAGGGCGCGGACGGATGGCCTGCTGGCCGTGGACGCCGCGCAGTCAACCCTGTACTCCGAGCCGGCCGACCTCGACGTCGCCGCACTGGGGCTGGACATGGTCACCGGCAGCGCGCATAAGATGTTCGGCCCGACCGGTGTCGGCTACCTGTTCCTGCGACGCGAGCTGATGGAGGCGATGGTGCCCGCGCGGCTGGGTGGCGGCACCGTGGTGGACGTGGGTGCCGACTACCTGCTGCTCAAGTCCGGGCCGGAGAAGTGGATGGCGGGGACCCAGAGCATCATCGGGGTGATCGGGATGGGGGCGGCTGTGGACTTCATCAACGCCCTCGGCCGGCGGTGGATCAAGCAACATGGGGAGGCGCTGACGCGGCGCCTGCTGCAGGGCCTGGCAAGCATCGAGGGGGTCCGCGTGTACGGCCCGCCCGCCGAAGAGCGCACCCCGACAGTGGCGTTCTCGGTCGAGAACATGAACGCCCGCACCGTCTCCCGCAAGCTCGAGCAGGCCGATGCCATCTGCTCGCGCTGGGGCTGTCACTGCGCCGAGCTGCTGCGCCGCCACCTCGGCCTGCCCAAGCACGAAGGCGGCACGACCCGGCTGTCACTGTCCCCGTTCACCCACAAGCACGAGATCAGCGCCATGATCGCCGCGGTGGCACGGGTCGCGGCACTCGCGCGCTCGGGCACAGAGCCCTTCGAGCACCTCGACTTCCCCCCTCACAGCGTCGAGCTGCAGTTCTGACACTCATTTCAGGATCTGGAACAGGTTGTGGAAGTCGTCGGTCCACAGCGGGATCGCGCTGGGCGGGTCCCGCGGCGAGGCGGCCGCGGCAATCGCCGGGAGCCGCACGAAACGCGGATCACGCGTCAGCAGCATCCACTCCGCGTCCAGGGTCACCTCCCGCTCATCGGTCCCCGACTCGATCAGGGCGGTACTGAGCCCGAAGTGGTCGGCCAGCTTCCAGACCACCGGCCGCAGCTTCAGGGCCTTGTTCGTGACGTGGACCGCCAACACCCCGTCGGGGTCGCGCAGGTGTCCGAGGTACAGCTCGAACGCCTCGCGGGTCAAGAGGTGGGCGGGGATCGCGTCGCTGCTGAAGGCGTCCAGTACCATCAGGTCATACTGCTGTGAGCCCCGCTGCAGCTCGCGCTCCAGCGAGATGCGTCCGTCCCCCAGAGCAATGTCCACCCGGGCCCCCGACCCCGTCACGTAGGTGAAATAGCCGCTATCGCGCGCATAGGCTGCCACCTGGGGATTGATCTCGTAGAAGCGGAGGTAGTCACCGGGGCGGCCGTAGGTGGCGATGGTGCCGACGCCGAGGCCAACTGCACCGATGCGCAGCGCCCGGTCCTGCGGCCGCAGCGAGACCCGCCGGGGATGGTTCAGCAACGCCAGCCCCACCCCGCTGCCTGTGCCGTAGTAGGTTGTGGCGAGCCAGCGCTCCTTCTGCCCCTGGAACTGGTAGCCGTGAATCGTGCGCCCGTGGACCAGCGTATGCTTGTTGTAGTTGGGGTCGGTCGCACTCTCAGCGACGACCCGCAAGATGCCGTAGAAGTTGCGCGAGACGGCGAGGTTGTGGTAGCCGGTGCCGCCGCCGCTGCCCGACTTCCAGCGCGGGATGAGTGGGAGGGTCAGACTGAGGGCCATGATGACGATCGCCACGCGCACGAGGAGCTTGCTCGGCCAGGTCTCGGGATTCCGGTCGATCACCACCACGCCGACGACCCACGCCGCATAGAGCCCCAGATGCAGCTCCCAGAAGCCGTGGGCTACGAGCGGGGCAATGATGCCCACGACGATGCCCCCGAGCGCCCCGCCGACCGACACCGCCAGGTAGAACGCGGTCAGGTGCCGCGGGCTCGGCTTGAGTGCCACCAGCTCACCGTGGCAGACCATGCAGCAGACAAACAGCACGAGTGAGTAGACTGCAATCGCCAACCGGATGTCGACGTCGTCGCTCTTGCGCAGGATCGCCATCAGGACCGGGATCGCAACGACCATCAGCGGGACCCAGATGCCGCGCTGGTACCAGCGCTCGTTGTCGAAGCAGATGATGAACGAGATGAGGTAGAGACTGAGCGGGACCACCCACAGGAAGGGAATGACGGCGACTTCCTGGCAGAGCTGATTGGTCACGGCGAGCAGCAGGACGGAGGCCAGAGCCGGCAGCCCGAGCCACAGCGCCCGGCGGCCGAGGGTCGGGGCCGGCTCGTCGGTCGCGATGGCTCCAGCCCCGGCGGTGGCGGCGGCGGTCGCCGGAGCCGTCTGCCATACGCGGGCGGCGCAGTAGGCGCAGACCAGGCAGAACACCACATACCCCCCGGCCCATCCGACGGCCTGCGCCCGCTGGGCCAGCGCCGGCTCAAACACGAACGGATAGCTGACCAGCGCCAGCAGTGACCCGGCGTTGGAGAGCGTATAGAGCCGGTAGGGCGACACCCCCGGATTGGTCCGGCTGAACCAAGCCTGCAACAGCGGACTGGTGGTGGCCAGCACCAGGTACGGCAGCCCCACGGCCACGGTGAGGAGCAGGAGGATCCGCGCGATCGGAGTAGTGCTGTCCGGAGGCTTCCACGACATGCTGGGGGTGATCGGAGTGCCCCACGCCCATGTCATCACCACCAGCACGAGGATCGAGACCGCCAGCAGGCCGATGTGCGCGGCCACCTGCGCCCGCGGCCCCACCCGGCTGATGAGAAAATGCGCGTAGGCATAGCCCAGCACCAGCAGGACCTGGAAGAACAGCATGCACGTCGTCCAGACGGAGGGGGTGCCGCCAAACCACGGCAGGATGTAGCGCGCGATGAGCGGCTGGACCTGGAACAGGAGGAAGGCGCCCAGGAATACGGGCGCGGCATATCGCACCATGTCTGAGACCTCGCAGGCGGGGCTATTTCAGGATCGGGAACAGGCTGTGATCGTCATCGGTCCACAGCCGCACGGGCCGCAGGCGGCCCCACGGCGACATGGCCCGCGCGAGCTCCGGTCGCGAGAGAGCCTCCTTGCTCCGGGAGAGTAGCACCCAGGAAGCGCCATAGGTGTTCTTGTCCGCGTCGGAGTCGATGAGTATGCGCCAGAGACCGAAATGCTTGCCCAGGCCCCACACCACCGGCCGCAAGTCCAGTACCCGGTTCGAGATGTGCACGGCCAGGATGCCGTCCGGCTCGCGCAGGTGCCCGAAGTACACCCGGAACGCCTCCTCGGTCAACAGATGCGCCGGGACCGCGTCGCTACTGAACGCATCGAGGGCCAGGATGTCAAATTGCTGCGAGCCCTGCGCCAGCTCCCGTTCCAGCGAGAGCCGGGCATCGCCGATGACGATCTCCTGCTCCGCCGGGCAGTCCCCCAGGTATCGGAAGTAGCGGTTGTCGGTTGCCAGTTGCACCACCCGGGGGTTGATCTCATAGAAGCGGAAGTAGTCCCCCGGGCGGCCATAGGCTGCCAGCGTCCCCGTCCCCAGCCCGACCACGCCGATCCGCAGTTGGCTGGTGGGCGACGGGTAGCCCGGGTTGCGCGGGTGATAGAGAATCGCGAGCCCCACGCCACTGACCGGGCCGTAGTAGGTCGTGGCCAGCCGGGCCTTCGAGCGCGCGAGGAACTGATCACCATGCTTGGTGCGCCCGTGCCACAGCGCGTGGCGGCGCAGGTCCGGCTCGCGGGCTGTCCCCTGGTCCGCCACGCGCAAGACCCCGTAGAAGTTGCGGGAGGTCGCGAGGCTCGGCTCCGGCCTGAGTTCGGGCTTGTTCACCAGCGGCGCGATCGCCAGGTACAGACAGATGACCAGTGGCGCGACGAGCAGGCGCCGCGCCCCCGGCGGCCAGGTCTCCACGTCCCGGCTCACAACCCACGCGCCGACGACCCACGCGACGGCAAGCCCCAGATGCAGCTCCCAGAAGCCGCGGAAGAGCACCGGCGCCAACAGGCCCACGAACAGCCCGCCAAGTGCTCCCCCGATCGACACCGCGAGGTAGAACGCGGTCAGGTAGCGCGGGGCGGGCCGCAGCCGGACAAGCTCACCGTGGCACACCATGCAGCAGATCAGCAGCACGACCGAGTACAGGCCAACCAGCGGGCGCAACCGCCAGTTCGGGTCCTGGATCAGAACCAGCAGGGCGATCGGCACGGTGACCATCAGGAGCGTCACCCACGCTCCCCGCTGGTACCACCGCTGGTTCTCGAAGCAGAGAATGAACGACAGCAGGTACAGGCTGAGCGGAACGATCCACAGGAACGGGATCACGGCCACTTCCTGGCACATGTGGTTCGTGGTCGCCAGGAGCAGCACCGACGCCAGCGCCGGCAGGCCCAGCCAGGCCAGCCACATGCGCGTGGTGGGTGCCGACTCGCAGGCGCCGGCGGCGGCCACACCCGCGGCGACATCGGCGGAGGCGGGGAGGCGAGCGGCCCGCACCGCACAGACGGCGTAACTCCCCGCGAACACGAGATAGCCGCCAAACCACACCATCGCCTGGGCGCGCTGCCCCAGCGCCGGCTCCACCACGAACGGATAGCTGACCAGTGCCAGCAGGGAGCCCGCGTTGGACAGGGCATACAGCCGATACGGCACAACGCCCGGGAAGGCGCGGGTGAACCACGCCTGGAGCAGCGGACTGGTGGTCGCCAGCACGAAATACGGCACTCCCACCGCGACGGTCAACAGCTCGATGATGCGCAGCAGCGGGTATGAGCTGTCCGGTGGCTTCCAACTGGCGTCAGGGCTGATTGGTGTGTGCCACACCAGCGTTAGCACGGCGAGCACGACGACGGACGCGCCCAACACGACGGTGTGGATCAGTGCCTGCCGGCGTGTCGTCGTCTTGCTGGCCAGGACGTGGGCGTAGGCATATCCCCCCACCAGCAGGACCTGGAAGAACAGCATGCAGGTCGTCCATACCGAGGGGGTGCCCCCGAACCAGGGGAGTATGTACCGGCCGATCAGGGGCTGAACCTGGAACAGCAGGAATGCGCCGAGGAACACCGGTAGGGCATAGCAGGCCATCGCGACCGTCCTTTGCGGAAGTGAGCCCCGTTGCTCCGGTCAGTGTAGCAGATTGCTGTCCGCAGGCACACACCGATCTTGGACACACCGATCTTGGACGCGGCATCACGGCCGCACGATGTCGCCGAGGAGCATGATGCCCCCGACCCGCATCCCGGTGCCGTCATAGCGCTTGGGGTCGAACCCGGGCTTCCCCTTCTCGCGATCGACAACGGAGCTCCGGTCCGGCTGCTCCGACTGGATCTCGACGCTGACCGTGTGCTCGCCCTCCGGGAGTCCATCCGCGATCCCGAGAGTGGCGAGGCGGTGATAGCTGCAGTAGCTGTCGAACCGAGGGACGGGGTGGCCGGCCTTCCCGTTGAGCGTGGTGACCACCAGGGCGCCGTCCGGGCCGAGGATATCATACAGCCTCACGCCAGTGCCCTTGAAGCGGAACGCGATCTTCTCGCCGGGCTGCGTCGCTTCCCACATCTCGGGCATGAAGTGATGGAAGCTCTTGCCGAGGCCCGTGGTCGGGTCGAGCTTCGTCCAGCCCGGGGTGAGCATCCACGGCTCGACCGGGACCAGCCTGGCCAGCTCCCAGTTGTCCGCGATATAGGGCGCCTTGAGCTCGTGGGGGCCGGCCATCGCCACCGGCTGCTCCATCTGGCGGACGGCATCGGCGATGACCTCGGTGTACATGCCGTGGGCGGGTGCGCTCGGGTGCACACCGTCCGTGGAGAACAGCATGACGCCTTCGGGGATGGGCTGCGCCTTCCCCTCCGCGTCCTTGGTCGGCACGTAGATGAGCTTCCCGTCGCGGCACAGCTCGGCAGTCTTCATCGCCACGTTGATGGCGGGGATGCCGTAGTACTCGGCAAGCATCTCATCGGCCGAGGCCGCCGGTGGGCACTTGCCCTGGTCCAGGTGCGTCTGCTGGCCGACGGCAAAGGTGTAGACATAGCAGATGTCGATCGTCGGATCGGTCTTCCAGGTCTGGCGAATGATGCCTTCCATGGCACGCCAGATGCGCTGCGGGGGCGCTCCGCTATCGTTGACGGCAAACTCGACGAAGACCAGATCGGGCTGCTTGTCGAGCACATCCTGCTTGTAGCGGAACACGCCGAGATCGGAGCCGGTGCCACCAATGGCAGCGTTGATCTCGCTGACCCGGGCGCCCGGGTATGCTTCCTGGAACCACTGGAGGGTCTTCACTCGCCAGCCACCGGCGGCGGTGATACTGCCCCCGAAGTAGGCGATCCTCACTTCCGCGCCGGCCTTGAGCTTGGTGAGAACATTCCCGATGCCATCGCGGCGCTGGATCAGCGTGGCGGGGACCTGACTGAAGGGGGGTGGCTCGGCGGAGCCGAGGCTCAGGGTTGCCATGATGAGGATGATCACTCCTGTGTAGATACGCGACGTCATGCGAGATGGTCCTCCCGTCTGAGATGGTGCAGCTACTGGGGTAGCGCCGAAGTCGAATACCACGCTACGGCACTCATGCTGTGTGAATGGCAGGGGCCGCCGTGACGGTCGTTTCGTGACGTGCGAAGCACGTTCGGCGGAGCGAATCGATCCCGCCGTGCAGCGGCCTTCCAGGGCCAGTTGATTGGGCTACAGCAGCGTCTGACTGTCCCACATTGGCTCCCCGCCGGGGACGTTGAGTGGCCCCGCGGGGCGGGCGGCCCGCAAGGCGGGACCACCAGCCGAAGGGCCTGTCGCGGAAGGCCGTGTTGGCGCGGCTTCCAGCCGCGCCGGTACCACATGCCCGGTGGCCCCTTGTAGGAGCGGCTTCCAGCCGCGATGGGTGGGGCGACGCGCGCTGAGCGAGTCGCGGCCCCCTGGGAGCGGATTGCCGCGGCTGCGACGGTGTTGTCCGACCCCATGGGAGATCGCGGCTGGAAGCCGCTCCTACAGGATGCCGTTCGGTGCGGACACCGGCGCGGCTGGAAGCCGCGCCAACACCCACGGTGGCGACGAGCGGCGCGTGCTCGACTTCCGCGACAGACTCCGAAGCTGGCCGTCACTCTTGCGTGACCGACGGCCCTGTGCCACCGGCCCCGGAGCGCGTGACGTGATACGCCGCGAACTGGAACCCTCCCACCTTCGCGGTGAACGTGTTGGTGCCCTCCGCGTGGACCGCGGGAGCATCCCGCGCCGGCGTGAGGGTCAGCCGTGCATCGGCGGGCCAGCCGAACTGCTCCGGCAGGACGCGGAACCGGCACTCCACCGGCGTTGCACTCTCCGAGTTGGCGAGGACGATGATCGCGCGGTCGTTGTTCCAGTAGGTGGCCGCGCGCGCGAACGGGCTGTCGCACAAGACCGCGGTCTGGCGATGATAGGGCAGGAACTGCATGGCAGCCAAATCCTCCCGCCCACGCAGCGCGAACAGCCGGTACCAGGGGATCATCATGCTCGCCGTCTCATAGCTGTCGGTGGCCCCCACGTTGCCGGAGTGGGCCCAGGGGAAGATCCCCACCAGTGCACAGCGTGCCAGATAGGCGTCCACCTGGTCTTGTGGCGGCGGGACGTTCCCCGCCTCCCCCGGGGCGACGGTCCCGTGGGCCAGGAAGCTGCTGACGAGAGTCATCTGGGCCGCGTTCACGAACTCGCCCTGCGCGGGTGTCAGGTACAGCGGCTGCGGCTCGCTCGCCGGGTACTCCTCGAAGATGGCGCTCACGGTGCACAGGTCCTGGAACAGCAGGACCGGCACCCAGCCGGTATGCCCGCAGAACACGCGCTCGCGGCCGAGGAACTCGCGGTCCCACAGGATCATGTCCACGACCCCGTCGGTGTTGATGTGCGGTCGCGGCCAGTGGCGGGTGTTGGTGCACGTGTACGGGTGGGTGAAGTCGTGATACAGGCCGCCGAAGTCGGCCGACTCCACGAGCTGCTTATACCCCTGCTTGAGGGCCTGCCGGAACCCCTCCGCCGTCGGGCAGAAGTAGTCGCCATAGCTGCTGTAGACAATCGGCGCGGACTTGCCCCCGCGCACGGCTTCCCGCGCCCACGCCTCGTGATGCTCCTTCCAGATCGTCGCACTGGGATGCACAAGCTGGAACGGATCGAAGGGGTAGACCGCCAGGCCATGCTTGCGCGCGCGGGCGACGGTCTGCTGAGAAGCCTTGAGGTCGGAGAGCGCAAACGTTCCCGGGGTGTTGCCACACCCGAGCATCACATCCGTCACGCCCCACTCGGCACTGAGCCGGAGGAACTCCTCCGTGCAGTCCCCGTTGTCGAGGCAGGCGATGAAGTTGCGGCGCTGGAGACAGCGGCGGGTCTGGGGCAGACTGAGATAGCTGTCGAACTGCACCGTACCGCGGAGCGTGACCGGGGGCTGCCCGGTGGCCAGGGGCTCAATCACCATCTGCGGGCCGCCGGTCGCATCCCCCTCGATCGCGTAGCGGGCGCCGCCCGGCTTGCCGGTTGCGAAGCCCTGCCACTGGTCGAGATCACACGCCGGGACCCAGTCAATGCCCTCGACGCCGCGGCGGAACAGGCACATGTACTGGGCGAACGCCCGCTCCTCGAACACCGCCGGCCCGGGGAAGACGGCCCGATGCCAGGTCGTGCGGTCGCCGTCCCGGCGGGCCGCCGCCTCGTCCAGCCATGGGGCGAGCTTCATGGTACCGACTGCGAGGCCCCGGCATGAAACCGCGGAGGCGCCCAGCTCGTAGCGGCAGCTCCGTCGCACCAGCATTGGCCGGTATTCGTACAGGTGCACGAACGGGCACAATCGCTTCCCCGTCGCGCTCACGAGCTGCCCGCTGACGCGCAGCTTCACCAGCGCCGGCTGTGCCTCCAGCACCTCCAGCGTGGCCGCCGCATCGAGGGTGTCGGTGAACATCTCATCGGCAAGCAGTCGCGTCGCAATCGGCTCGCGCAGGAGGCTCTGGTTCATCCCGTTAACGAACCGGATGGCACTGACCGCGCCCCCATGCGCCCGCGAGTGGATGACCTCCCACCACGGCGTACGGACGGTGATGTCCCCCGCGGCGGGCTGGTCACGGAGCACCTGGAGGCCGCCGTACGGGCCGGGGTCCACTCCCGTGGAGCCGGCCGGTCGAGTGGCGATGGGATCGGGCTGCGGCCGGGAGAGCTGCTCGCAGGTGAAGGTCAGGCCGGCCGCGCCGTCCGGGCTCTCGAACAGCAGGCGTGCGATGCCCGCGGCATCGCGCGTGAGGCGAACCTGCGCCGCCCGGGCAGTCGTGATCCGCAGCCGTTCGAGGGCCGTCGGTGCCACCTCGAGCACGCTACCGGCCGGGATGGGGAATGGCGCCATGTCCGCCCCCAGCCGCAGGGGGACGCCGGCACAGTCGGTAGAGGGTTGGGCCCCCGGCGGCCGCACCGTGAGCGACTTGCCCAACAGGTGCGTCGGGATCCGCAGGGCCGCCCCGCCGGTGGGGGGAACGGTGAAGGCCGCCGCAGCGTCTCCCGTACCGGGCCAGGACCACGCCCCGCGGGCCACGCTGCCATCCGCGAGCCACGGGACGACACTGTCTACGAGGGGGATGCCGCCCGAGGACAGTGCGACGGCGCCGGTCTCCGGATCGGTCGCCCCCACCAGCCGCCCCGCGCCGTGTTCTTCCAGGCGCTCGACGGTGAGGACAAAGTCGAGCTCCGAGCTGGAGCTGTCGGCGGCCTGGAACCACAGGCCCCGAAAGTACATCTCGAAGCGGAAGTCACACACTTCCATCGGCTGGTTGAAGCGGACGCGCAGCCGCTCCCCCCGCGCGAGCATGGGAACGATGACCTCCGACCCCGCCGGGAAGGTCCCGAGCGTGCGATATGGTCCGAGGCCCGCCTCGGTGGAGCG
>CAZIWQ010000120.1:0-10800 GCA_964542355.1 uncultured Armatimonadia bacterium | reverse complement strand
GTTAGCCGGGCCGCCGGTGGCGGAGACGGTCCAGCGCCACGGCGACGACGATGATCGCCCCCGTAACGACCTCCTGTACCCAGTTGTCCAGACCCATCTGCGAACAGCCCGAGCGGATGACGCTCATGATGAGAGCCCCGATCAGGCTGCCGAGCACCGACCCCTCGCCGCCGGACAGACTCCCACCCCCGATGACTACCGCCGCGATGACGTCGAGCTCGAGGCCGACCGCGGCCGTCGGGTCGCCCACGGTGAGCCGCGAAAACAGCATCAGCCCCGCCAGGCCGAAGAACGCGCCCCCCAGCGTGTAGACGATCAGCTTCACGCGCGAGACCGCGACGCCGCACAGGCGCGCCGTCTGCTCGTTCGAGCCGACAGCGAAGATGTGCCGGCCCAGGCGCGTGTAGCGCAAGAGCCCGGCCACGGCGACGGCGAGCAGCAGCACCAGCCAGACCCCGGGGGGCACGAGCAGCGCCTTACGCTCCGGCGGGAGCGTCGCCAGCAGGTCGCCCAGCCACGTGATCGGGGCGTCGATCTTCTGCTCGTGCGCCAGCGCCTTCGCGACCCCCCGCACCACGAGCATCATCCCCAGCGTCACGATGAAGGGCACGACCCCCAGCCGGGTGACGAGCAGCCCGCTGAGGAGGCCACAGACGACACCCGCGGCGATCCCGGCGAGCGCCGCCCACACCGGGCCGACACCGGTGCACTGCAAGAGCCAGGCGATGACGACCGTGGTGAGGGCCACGACCGACCCGACGGACAGGTCGATGCCGCCGGCGATCATCACCAGCGTCATGCCCAGAGCCGCGGCCCCGGCGATGGCTGTCTGGCGGGCAATCGTCTCGAGGTTGCCCGCGCCGGAGAAGCTCGGGGGACCGATGCCGGCGAACAGGAGGTAGATGACGATGAGGCCGGCCAGGGGGCCCAGGATGTTGGCCCAGGTCGTTAGCGCCGCGGCGATGCGCCGCCCGGTGGGTGTCGGAGGGGAGTGCGGATCGCTCACGGTGTTGTCTCCGGCCGGAGGGCCTCGAGCATCAGGGTCTCTGCGGTCGTCTCGGCGACCGGGCGGGCCGGCCCCAGCACCCCCCGGTGCATCACGGCGATCCGGTCACAGACACCCATCAGCTCCGGCAAGTAGCTGCTGACGACGAGTACGGCGCGGGGCAAGCGCCCGTCGCCGCCCGCGGCGAGACGGTCGATGAGCCGGTAGATCTGCGCCTTGCTGGCGACGTCAACGCCCCGGGTGGGCTCGTCCAGCAGCAGCACATCGACATCGTGGTGGAGGAGACGGGCGAGCGCGACCTTCTGCTGGTTGCCGCCGGAGAGCTCGGCGACACGTTGGCGGGGGCTGCGGCAGCGGATCCCCAGGGCCTCGATCCAGTGCCGGGCCCGGGCCTCCTGGCGCCGGGGTAGCACGAAGCCCCACAGGCCGCACCCCGACAGGTGGGAGGCCGTGATGTTGTCGGTCACGCTCAGTCCCAGTGCGAGGCCCTCTTGCTTGCGGTCCTCGCTGACGAGGCCGGCGCCCTGCCGCCAGCGCCGGGTGGGGGAGGCCGGGCCGACATGGACCCCCAGCCGGATCTGCCCGCGACGGATCGGGTCGAGCCCGAACAGCACTCGCAAGAGTTCGGTGCGGCCGGCCCCCACGAGCCCGGCGATGCCCAGCACTTCGCCGCGATGGAGCGTGAAGCCCGCGCAAGTCGGCCGGCTCACACCGGCGAGGTCCGCCACCTCCAGGATCGGCTCGCCGGGAGCGCGCGGCGAGCGGGGGTACAGCTCGCCGATGTCGCGCCCCACCATCAGGCGCACGATCCGCTCCGGTGACAGTTGCTGTGCCGGCCCGCCGCCGGCGACTGTACCGTCGCGCAGGACGGTGACCTGGTCGGCGATCTGCCTGGCTTCCTCGATGACGTGGGAGATGTAGATGACGGCATGGCCGCGGGAGCGGAGGCTGGCGATGAGCTCGAACAGGCGCCGCACGTCATCGCCGGAGAGGCTGCTGGTGGGCTCGTCGAGCACCAGGACGCGACAGCCGATGGCGAGGGCGCGCCCGATCTCCACGAGCTGGCGGGCGCCGGCCGACAGCCGCGCGACCGGCACGTCGGGGGTAATCTCGGGGTGGGCGAACTGGGCCATCGCGGCGAGTGCCCGCTCCCGCATCTCGCGGCGACGGAGCAGGCCGGAGGTCACGGGCTCGGCGCCCAGCAGGATGTTCTCGGCGACGCTCAGGTGCGGTGCCAGCGCCAGCTCCTGGTAGATCATCGCCACACCCGCCCGCCGCGCGTCGAGCGGGTGACGCGGCTGGTAGCTCTCCCCGTCGAGGAGCATCGTGCCGGCGTCCGGCTGGAGGGCCCCCGACAGCACCTTCATGAGCGTGCTCTTGCCGGCACCGTTCTCACCCACCAGCGCGCGGACCTCGCCGGGGGCGACGGTCAAGTCGACGCCGGCGAGGGCGACGGTGGCGCCGAAGCGCTTGCACACCCCGCGCATCGCCAGGCGCGGGGGCGCCGGAGCCGCGCTCATTGCTCCTTCAGCCATCTCTTGAAGTCCGGCTGCAGCAAGGCCTGGTTCTTCGCCTCGTTCATGGTGGCCGCGGTCACGAGGGTCTCGCCGGTGGGGACGCGCTTCTCGACGGTCTTCCCCCGGAGATGCTCGACCATGGTCTTGACCCCCAGGTACCCCATGTTCATGGGGTCCTGGAGCACAAGGCCGTCCAGCTCGCCCGCCTTGAGTGCCGCCACCAGCTTCTCGGAGCTGTCAAAGCCGATGAACTTCACCTTGCCGGCCAGCCTGGCGTCCTGCAGGGCTCGCAGCATGCCGAAAGTCGTAGATTCGTTGGGGCAGAAGATGCCGTCGATCGTGAGCTTCCCGTCGGGGGTCTTGAGCGGCGCGAGCAGGTTCTCACTGGCCTTGTAGGCGGATTCGGTCGTTGCGCCACCATACTGATTGCTGCTGACGAGCTCGATGCCGGGGGCGGCCTTGATCGCCTCGACGAACCCCTGCTCCCGCTCCGTGGTGCTGGCCGACCCCTCGGCATAGCGCAGCATGACAACCTTGCCCTTGTTGCTGAGGAGCTTGGCCATGTGCCGGCCGGCGAGCTCCCCGCCATGCTTGTTGTCGGTAGCGACGAAGCTCACGGGGTCTTCGCTCTTGAGCGCCGAGTCGATGATGACCACCGGGATCTGTTTGCGGGTGGCCTCCTGCACCGGTGCCCGCAGCGCCGTGTCGTCCAGAGGCGCCAGCACGATCCCCGCCACGCCGCGGCTGGTCATGTCCTCGACGATCTTGATCTGGTCGTCGCGGTTGTCTTCCTTGAGCGGCCCCTTCCACAGGACCTCGACCCCGAGCTCCTCGGCGGCCTTGAGTGCCCCGGCATGGATCGACTTCCAGAACTCATGGGTCGTCCCCTTGGGGATCACGGCGATGGTCAGGTGACCCGCCGGGGCGCCGGCGGGTGTGGCCGGGGTATTGGCGGCTGCGGGGGGTGTCTGTGGCAGGGCCGCGGGCGGCGCGACGGGCCCCGCGGGGTTCGGCGGCTTCGCACACGACAGCAGGCATCCCAGGCCCAGGCACGCAAGCAGGAGGACAGCTCGCCGCATCATGATGGCCCACCTTTCGCTCCGGTCTCGCGGCCGCGGCGAACCCGCCGCGGCAATGACCATCGTGAGCATTCCCTGCGGGAGCGGCTGTCTCCTGCTCGCTACGCGCCCACCTCACGGTACTTGAGGAGCGCGTCTGCGGCGCGACCCGTGGTGCCATCGGTGCGCACGTAGCTCCCGACCTGCGTGATGCGCTGGCCCCCGCTCGTCTCCGCGGCAGTCGCATAGTCGAGGCTGATGGCCGCAATGCCCACCTCGCTCAGGCTGCGGAGCTCCTCGGACTGGGCGCTCCCGTCGCCGTTGAGGTCCTGGTAGACGCGGAGGCGGGAGTAGACGGCATCGCCGGCGTCGATGCGGCCGTCGGCGTTCCCGTCGAAGCGGCGCAGCTCCTCGAAGCCGTTGGCGGCCCCGTGCTGGTTGCCGAACAGGTCTGCCCCGCCGAGCGCCCCGTCCGCTCCCCGGTCCATCACCAGCAGCGCGTCATCGCCCTGCACGAACCCGCTCGTCTCGCGGACGCCGTCGGCATCGATGTCGAACCCCACCCCCTGGTCGACCGGCCGCAGATCGATGCCGTCGCCCGCGAGGTCCAGGACGAGCGGATCCTGCTCCTGGGTAGTGATCGCCTCGATGCGTAGCGTCTCGACACTCAGACGCGTGGCCTGGATCTCGAGCTGCTTCCCATCCACCTCCGCGCTGAAGGTGACCTGGGTCGCCTCGGTGCGGACGATGGTGACAGACAGCTCGCTGAGCCGGGAGAGGGACACCGTCTGCCCGGCCTGGAGATCTCTCACCGAGGAGGACTGCGCGGTGGCAGCGGAAGCCTGCGGGGCATCGGTAACGATCCCGAAGGTCTTCTCCAGCAGGAGCTTGAGGGTGTAGGTCCTGGTGCCTGCGCCCTCGCCGGCCACCGCCAGCGTGTCCTGCGGGGCGGATGATTGGGGGCTACCGACCCGGGTTGCGGGGGCACGGTCGGCGGCCGTGGCGGAGCGCGACCCGCTGACACGGCTCGCGCGCGCTTGCGTCGGCAGTGTCGTATGTGCCACCTGCCCGCGCGCAGTGGGGATGTCCATCCGAGGGTTCCTGCCTTCCATGGCCGGTGTCCGGCCGCCCGTCCTGGCGGCCCGTCACCCACCTTCTCGGCAGGGCGCCCGCGTGGCTTGACCCGCGGGGCGTACGACCCGGCAACAGGGGCGCAACATCAGTCGTCCCGACTCGCGCCGAGGATCTTGAGCAGGGCCCGCGTCGTCGCGTCAAGGTCGGGGCCGTCTGCGTCGGCGCGCGTGACACGCCCATCCAGTGCCTGACAGGCGGCGGCCGCCCACTGCGTATGGCTCGCGTAGCCCGGCGCATCCACGCGATTGCCCATCGCGTCGAGCGGGTCGAGCCACACGGTCTCACGGGGCGCCGCGAGGACCGACAGCTCGGGGATATCGAAGTCCCGCAGCACCTCGGGGACCCAGAAGTAGCCCTGCATCTCGTAGTACTTGCTCTCCACAAGCATGCGATACGACAGCAGGCTGCGCACCGCCACCGTGCGGGTGAGGTGCGGGTCGAACGCCGCGGCGATGAGCGCCCACAGCCCGCCGAGCCCCTCGCCCACGACGACCGGCGGATGGTCGGCCAGCTCGGGGCGCGAGCGCACGTAGTCGGCCGCCCGGATCACATCGAAAGCCTGCATGCCGACCATGCTGCGTCCGATCGTGGCATAGGCCTCGATGGCCTGGGAATCGCGGCTGAAGCCCTCCTGGCTGTACCCGGCCGCCGTCCGGGCGTAGATGCGCCGCTGGGTGTCCGTCTCGCCGACACCACGTACATCGATCGTCAGCACGGGGAGGCCGGCCTGGCAGAGGGCGAGTGGGAGCGAGGGCTGGTCGTAGCGCGTCGGCTTGCCGCGCTCGGCCACATGCACGATCGTGGGGGCGCCGGGCCGCGGGGTGGTGGGCCGGAGCAGGACGGCCGGCACCCGAATGTCCGGCTCACTGTCGATGACGAGCAGCTCGGCGGAGACCTCGGCCGCGGTCAGCGTCCGCCGGCGGGCAGGGGGAACGTCGCGCGTGGCCGGCACCCGGAGGCGCAGGCGAGCGGCCACTGCAGCGCGCAACTGGTCGGCCTGCTGCTGCGCCACCTCGCGACCGGCCGGCACCGTACGCGGGGGGAGCAGCTCGCGCATGCGCCGCGCATTGAGGCTCTGGCCGCTCTCGCCGCCGAGCGACTTGAGGGTGAAGCCGGTCTCTGTGCACCAGAGCTCGGGGGCGGTAAGTGCGTGGGGGGCCAGGTCCGGCTCCTCGCTCCCCTCAGCCTGCCGGTCGAACCAGCGGTTGAGCCACTCATACGCCGCCACGCGCTTGGGGCGCTCCATGTTGTGGACGCCCTCCACCCACTTGAGCTCACAGCGGCCCTCGTCCATGCCCAGGCCGCGGTAGAACCGCTTCATGTCCTCAACCTTCAGCGCGTGGCCCGTCTCCCCGGACTTGTCACCCACGATGAAGCGGCAGGGACGGGGCGCGATCAGGCTCAGGATGTCGCGATCGGACAGGGTCATCCCATTGAGGTAGGTGTTCTCCATGCTGCCGCCGGGGTGCGCGGCGGCGCACACGGCGACGCGCTCGTCGGCGGCAGTGACCAGCAGGGCCATCTGCCCCCCGCCGGAGTTGCCCACCGCGGCGATGCGGCCGGCGTCGACCTCGGGCCGCGAGACGAGGTAGTCCACCCCCCGGATCGCGTCCCACGTGCGGTACCCCCCGAGCGTCATGCCGACGAGGAACGAGGGGCGGCCGAGCTGGTGATGCTGCGCCACCGTCAACGGCACGAGGTGCTTGAGAGTCACCGGGTCGAAGTACTCGGAGCGCTCCCCCTGTCCCGTCGGGTCGATCGCCAGCACCACATAGCCCTTGAGCGCCAGCCCCAGGCAGCACTCGTGGTACAGGTGATAGCCCTTACCCTCCTCGGAGTGGCCGCACACGAAGATGACGCCCGGCAGGGGGAAGGCACGACCCTTCGGGCGGTAGCAGTTCGCGGTCACGTAGTAGCCCGGACGGCTCTCGAAGATGACCTTCTCAATGGTCATGGCGGGGCGATCGAGCACTCCCACCACCCGCGCATTGAGCGGGGTCTTCGGCGGGAACGGCCCCCAGTAGTCGGCGAGGTGGTCGCGGACGTGTCGCTGGCGGGCGGCCCAGTCCGGCGGCGTCTTGAGGGCGCCCAGCTCCCTCTCCCGTTGCTCGCGGCGCGGCCTCGTGCCATGCGTCTCGAGGAACCCGTACATCATGCTGCGCGCCGCGGACTGCGCCCCCGGGTCCTGGTACACGAGCAGCGAGGGCGGCGGCGGAAGCTGGGCCGGCGACTGGAGCTCACCGCTGTACGCCGCCACCCGGCGGAAGCTAACCCCGGCGATGCGGCAGTACTCGCCGCTCTCGGCGTGGCCGAACAGGATCAGCTTGCTGTTGCGCTGCAGGTCCACGCCCGGGAGCGTCCACTCGGTGAGCACATCCGCGGTCCCCGTGGTCACGGCATCGAAGGTGCGTGAGCCGATGTCACGGCCGTTCACCTGCGCGCGGAGGGTGGAAGCGCCGTCCGGCTCATCCAGCGCCTGCACGATGATGTCGTAGCACGCCGTCTCGCCGGTGAAGTACAGGAGCGCCTGACCCGCCGGCACGGTTGGCGGCAACTCGAGCACTTGCCTGCCCTCGCGCTGCGCGCGGACGTAGCCCTCCATCGACCAGAAGCTGTCCGGGGGGAAGACCTGCGGCGCTGCGGGAGCCAGCAGGCGCTGTCCCGAGCGCTCACCGGTCAGCACCACGTCGTCGAACCACGCCTGCCCCGTCCCGGACAGCTCGAGGTAGACCATGGCGGCGCTGGGTGCGGTGGGCACTGTGAACGGGAGCTTGAGCTGCGTCCAGTCGCAGTCGGCACGGAGGGTGGGAGAGCCGGGCTGCGCCAGGATCTTGCCGTCGGCGGCGACGAAGTACAGTCGCAGCAGGGCCTCGCCGACAACCTGCGAGGTCTTGACCCAGCCGCTGAGTTCACACCGGCCGCCGGGGGTGAGCAGGATGTCGCTCAGGTGTCCCGTGCGCCACCGGCTTTGCGTCTGCCGGAGGTTGGTGATTGCCAGCGAGTGGTTGCCGGAACGGGCCACCGTCGCGCTCCACGTCATCTCCCGCACCGCTTCGCTCGGTGTGCGCGCCTCCCAGAACGCCGGCCCGTCGCCATCGGCGAGCTCGAAGCCCGGATTGAGCAGGAGGTTACCGGCGCCGCGGGCGGTGACGGGGAGGGCTGAGAGCGCGGATGCGATTGCGAACACGAGGAGAGCGAGACCGGGGTAGTTCACCGAAGCATCCCTCCGAGAGATGGGGGCGGGCAGGCGGTAGCCCTTCTGGCCTGCCGACGTGCCGTTGTAGGGCGCGCACCTGTGGCGCGCCGGTGTCCATGATGCGGCGCTTCGCTTGCGGCGGGACGGCCACGACACGGCGGCGCGGTACAGGCCCGCGCCCTACAACGGCGAACGGCAAGGGCGGCGCGGTACAGGCCCGCGCCCTACAACGGCGAACGGCATGTCTGTCTCACCGCCGTTGCCGTCATCCTGTCCGCCGTTTCCTACGCTCCCACGCTCTCGCCGTTGCTCTACGGTCCGCCCAGCGCCGCCTGGAAGACGAGGTGCCCGAACTTGTCCGGCATGTGGAAGCCGGCGCCGGTGGGGAACAGCGCGCTGAGCTCCGCGGTTTGTCCCGCGACCCGCGGCTGGCGCGTGCGGTAGAGGTTCAACGCCCACACGCTGCCCACATCCGAGTCCGGGGTGAGCGCGGCCCGGGGGAAGGCGAGCTCCACCGTCCATTCGCCGGCGGCGCGCTGCGCCGCCGTGAGCAGGCCGGGCAGAGGGGGACTGGCGTACACCACTCCGAGCGAGTTGATCGCGAGGTGCGTGAACTGAGTGTGCCCATCCGCGGCGTCAATGAAGACCTCGACATCATCGTCCAGCCAGACATCGCCGCCGGGCTCCGTGACCTTCGCCGGGACGCCGGGCATGTCCTGTTCGTGGCAGCGGAACGCCAGATAGAGGTGAGTGTCGTCCCAGGTGGCGTATACCTCGGTCGGCTGGGTCGGCGCCGCGTCCTCGCGGCACGGGCCGAGGGACAGGGGCGTGAGCTCGCGCCAGACGCGCTCCTGGATCTCGCCATCGACACGGATGCGGGTGCGGGCGCGCGGGCAGGCGACGGCCTTGACCTCGCCCTCCGCCGCCATCGTCGCCCGCAGGTCGGTGACCCATAACGTCCCGCCGCCATAGGCCGAGAACCGGGCTTTCAGGCCTGCTTCCCCGGAGGTCGGGGGGGGAACGGGAGCCCGCAGCAGGCTGGAGAAGACATGGCGGCCGTGTCCGGCGACGCGAGCGGTCTCGCTGGCGGGGGTGCACTCCCACCCCGGGGGCGGGGTCAGCCACGCGCGACAGTCGCTCTGGTTGTCGGTGAGGTTCTGCACGACCAGCGCGATGCGTGTCGAGCCACCGAGCGGGTTGAGGTGGCGGGGGACGACCAGGCGTAGCTCCGCCGGTGGGATCACCCGCAGCAGCGCAAGCTTGCGCAGGAGCGGGCCCGTCGGCCCGGCGACCTTCATCTCGAACCTCAGCGGCAGCACCTCGTTGACCTGCGCGCTACGCGGCATGCGGAAGGTATAGTCGCGCTCGACCGGTCCCGGCGTGAGCGTGAGCGTCTGGGGCTCGGCGGGGGTGACGGCCGCGCCCGCGGGGCCGCGTGCTGTGACCGTCGCCTTGCCCCCGCCGCGTCCCGCGGGTGTGATGACCCGCAGGCGCACCCGGGCGCCACCACCCAGGTGCACGGTATGCTCCCCGGCTGTCTCGAGCCGCACCCCGGCGGCCTCCCGCGCCGGCTTCTGCGTCCCCTCGATCACCAGCAGGGCGTACAGGTGGAGCCGGGGGATCTTCAGCCACAGCTCGGGGCCGTCACCGGCGTCGCTCACCTCGGGTTGCAGCCGAACGGGTGCCTGCTCGGGCGCGCGCAGCTCCGCGGCCCGCAGCGCGTAGCCGGCGGGTAGCGTGACCCTCACTCCCACGTCGCTGCGGTCGCGCACCTCCCCCTGGCGGTTGACGCCGAAGTTGACGAGGTGCACCACGTAGCGGTCATGCGAGGAGCGGTAGGCTGCGAACTCCACGCCACTGTCGGCGATCACGGTCACCGGGGTTGCGACGGCTTCCACGGCCTGCAGCAGAGGTGCCAGGGCCGCGGTCGCCGCCTCGGGGAGCCCCTTGCGCCCGACGCGCGGCAGCTCGACATGGGAAAGCTGCACCACACTCCCGGCGCGCCCTGTGTGGCTGGCGCCGAGCGTGGTTGCGCGCTGGCGCCCCCACTCGTCGTGGGTGCAACAGGGGCCGAGCAGCACCAGCGTGTGCTCGCGCGCCCTCTGGGTCAGCGCGGCAAGCTGGGCCTCGCTCAGGCACGGCGCCTCGGGCACGATCAGCATGTCCAGCCCCGCGGGCGGCCCGGCGGCCAACTCCTCGTCCGTCACCATCCGGTGGTCCACCTGGTTGTCGGTCAGGAAGCGCGAGACCGCCATCGCATACGACGGTCGGCCGCAGTAGGCCTGGGTCATGGAAGCCAGCACACCGACGGTGGTGTAGGGCACCTGGCCCATCAGCAGCTCCTCGTTGGCCTGCTGAAACGCATGGTAGCCGGCGATGGCCTGGCGCCCGGAGGGGTTGGTCTCGGAGAACGGGACCTGCCACGCCCCGGCGCCCATGAGGCCCTCCGCGACCGCGATGCGGGCCAGGTTCGCCTGGGCCTGCTCGTCGGCGCCCTTGGTCAGGTACGCGAGCTCGGTCGGCGGCTTGCCGTGCGAGGCGGCGAGCAGGTACTTGTAGTTGGCCGCATTGCTGTACTTCACCCCGCCCTCGGTGCGGGGCGTCTTCTCCGTGCAGCCCTCCTCGAACACCACGTCGAGGACCTGCGACCACAGCTCGAGGTCCTCGCTGGAACCCCGCAGGATCCCGAACGGATCGCCCTCCCACATGCAGTAGTTGGCAGTCATGATGAAGTGCGGATTGGTCTGGCGGATCGAGTCGCGGGTGTCGCGCAGGAAGTCCTGGAGGGCGAGGGCGTGGTAGCGCCGCCAGGCAATGGCCAGTGGCGTGCCGTCCTGCTTCGGCGGCTCGATCCGCGACACGTCGCTCTCGCCGAACAACTGCTGCCGC
>CAZIWQ010000119.1:1392-10801 GCA_964542355.1 uncultured Armatimonadia bacterium | reverse complement strand
GCCGTACTCGATGGCGGGACCTTGCGGCGCGCCGCGCGGGGCGTCCCCCACCCTTGCGTGGGGATGCGGCACCCAGGGTCAGGTGCTGTCCGGTGGGGCGAGGCCCAGGCGGCCCGACCGGACCATCTCCGTGACTGTTTCGAGCATGACCACCTGTATGACGTGCGCTTCCCCCTCGCGATGCAGGAGATGCGTGACACCTGGGTACATACGCTGCTCAAGAGTCGCGTCGGACACCTCGGACAGGTCATAGCCCGCCCACCTGTCGCTCACCCGGCTCCAGCACACGCATAGGTCGATGTGTCGGTAGTCCTTCGATCTACTGGGGTCCTCCATCTCGTCTATCAGGCCATCGATGTTGTTCTTGAACTCGGCCGTGAGATCCGCGGTCCTGAACTCCTGCTGATCGCCGGCCACGAACGGCATCACACCCAGAGGGCTCCTGTCGGGGGCGCAGTAGACGACGCCAGGAACGTCCCGCGGGCACTGGAAGCGAAGCAGACAGTCGTACGTGTGGACTTGACTCGTGGCGAACACTCGGATGCCTGGGAAGACCCCCATCACACAGAACTGATGGAACAGGCCGACGACATCCTGCTCAGTCAGCGGCGTACTTGCGTAGGCGATCGGGGGCACATGGAGCGGATTGTTCTCCGCGTGCTTCCTGACATTGTAGACCCAGTCCTGGTGGTGCAGTTCTACCTGTCTCTGGAGTGGCGTCGGGGCTTCGCCCGGCGGCTTGAGGAATGCTCTCTGTTTGGCCAGGTACTGAACCGCGCGGTTGGCGGCCGCCTTCGCAAGACTGAGGACGGCGCCCTGAACCGTCTTGCGCCCCTGGTCGGGGGGGGCGTCGTCGAAGTGAACCAGAGCGAATACGTTGCGGCTGAAGGCCTCGTAGCGGGTGACATCCATCTCGAAGACATCGGCCAGCCGTTGCCTGTTGATGGCCACAACAAGGCCGGCGTCCAGGTGAGACCTGTTCTCAACGCCTGACAGCAGACGGTTCATCTCGTTCCATACGCTTCCCTGGTATGGGACGAAGGCGTAGATGTGGGGGGTGTAGTCCCTTAGCTCGGCCGCGTAGTCGGTGCGCTCTTTCTCGGTCAACTCCTCCGTGATCCTCTGTGTGTCCCAGACAAGGTACAGCCCATCCTGCCGGCGGTGTTCTGGCGCTGGCTCGGCCTGCTCCCGGTGCTTCCTGTGGTAGTCGACGACGTCGAGGAAGCGGAACGGAGGCGTGCGAGGCACTTGGTGGGGCAGGATGAACTCCGGGGCGACCTCAGAGCGCTGGACCGTACCGTCGCTGCGGGTAACACTCACCACAAGCCGAAGGTCCGCCAAGGACTCTCGTCCGAGCAGGACCTGCCCCGCTGCGGTTCTGGTGCGCACGATCACTGGCCATGCCTCCGGCCTCCCGAGGTGCGCCAGGCTTCTCGGAAGGGTGGTGGGCGAGAAGTGGACCTTGACGAAGGTCCCTCGCGGTTGTGTTTCAAGGGGCGACGGGTCGGGGTCGATATCGACCCTGGCGGGCTCCTCCCTTTGGCCCTGAGCCCAGGCGTGGCCGTACTCCATCCGCGTCTTGGTGAGGTGCCCGTGCTTCTTGGAGTGCAGGCGGATGCGGTCGGTCCCATACGCCAGGAAAGTCAGGCCCACGCCCTTGTACCCGCGGTAGGAGTGCGTCTTCCCTCGCCTCTGCCGGATGGTGACGTCCGTTTTGAGTGACACATGCGGCTTGTAGGCCAGGATCAGGTCCTGCTCTGACATGCCGGTGCCCGTGTCAAGGACGGAGAAGGAGTTCTCCTTCAGGTTGACTGTGACCTCGAGCAGAAGCGGCCCCCCAAGGCCGAGAAGAGCAGCGTCCTCAAGCGCGTCGACGGCGTTCTGGACGGACTCCATCAGACAGTCGTAGTTGCCGTGATAGCTATCCAGAATGCCCGAGATGAGGGTACGGCGATGGCTGGCCATCGACATCATCTGATCGAGTGGGTCTACTGGGAACTGCACCTGGGGGGAAAGACTCGGCATACAGATCATAGCCTCCGTTCGCGTTCTGACTGGTTCGCATGGGCCACACCAAGCCTCACCCAAGGCGCTCGCGTAGGCGCTGAGTCCAGGTCCGCCCCCGAGAGGCAGCTTCTGACATCCTGGTACCCCCCGCGAGTTAGCTCAGTGCGGCTGCGTCGACCGGTCGGACCGCGATGGCAGCCGGAGGCGGGGCGTCGGAGCAACGGACGCACTGTCGCCACGGTCGAGGCTACCCGGGAGTCGTCGACGCTCTCAGGCCGCGGAAAGGGTCCTCATCGCATCACGGCGCTCCTCGCTGGTCTCCGCCGGCTGAGCCCCCCGGCGCACCCGGGTCCATGGGATGCCGCATCTCCTGCAGGGAATCGTGGCCGCGCTCGGATAGCCCAGACGCAGCGTCTCCTCGACTGCCCTGGCCCCTGGGGATCATAGGCACTTGGGGGGCGACGCCGGACGGTGCCGCGCGGACCCATAGTGTCGCGCCGGCGTGACCACCCGAGCAGCCGCGCGCGAACCGGTCGCCAGCAGGGGAACTCGAGCCATGGCCCCGGAGCCTCCGGCAGCCCGTGACTCGAGGGCTACGGCAGCGGTAGCTCGCGCAGCGGCGACCGACTGTGATAGGCTTGCCCCGTGGCGAGAACCCAGTCTGGCAGCAAGGCCCCATTGAGCGTATCGCGGGTAGCGCCGTGCCAAGCGAACCTGCTGGACCCCAACACGTCCGCCAACCCGACTCACCGAACTGGGGTCCGCCGCGCCTCGATCTCGGACCACATGCTGATGAATGCCTGCGCCTCGCCAGCCAACAGGGCACCCATGTGCGCGATCTCTCTTGTGCGCCTGTGGAGTCTGCCCCTCTGGACGTCAAGGACCGCCACGCAGGCGTTTGCGGGAAGCTGGTCCCTGAGGGTGCCCTCCAGGAGCCACAGGACGACATCGATGCGTTGCTTGGCGAGTGGATCCGACTTGAAGTAGAGTTTGACGACCAACTCGTCGTCTCCCCGAATGAGCCCGATTTCGGGGTTGACACGAACCTGGAGCTCGCCATGTGACCAGACAGCCCTGGGCGGCTCGGACCACACAAACCGCTTGCGCCCAACGAAGCTGACGTAACCATCGATGGCGCCGGGGTACGCCAGGCGTTTGTTGCGGTCCGCAAGTGTTCCGACGATGTCCGGGAGCGTGCTGAGTGGAGTCCCCGTTCTGTGCCTCTCCTGTATCTCCTCGCGGAGCCGCTTCCAGAAATCGAACCTCGGGTCGTAGTCACCACGCCGGAGGATCTCCGAGACCTTGGATATCCTGGGTATTCCTGACCGACTGGTGAAGTCCACGAAATCCGTCAGGGAGATGTTGGGCATTGGTGTGATACCCCCCGTGGTGTCCGCCGGTCTGCTCCTATTCAGTCGCGTACCCCAAAACTACACGCAACGCACGCCCACGTCAAGAAGGGCTGATCTTCCCAGCCGACACTGCTGCCTCACCCGACCCGATGGTGTGCACGCGCTAGACTACGGTATCCAGCTGAGTATCGCTCGCAGCAACCTGCTGCCGAATCGTCGACCTCGTGTTGCAGACCCTCCCCTCTCGAGGGCTCGCATGCCGGTTCAGTGATCCCCTGGTTTGGGCGGCCATCCGGTCACACCGTGCAGCGCCGCCCGGGTCGGGCAAGCCAGTCGCCCCTGGTGGGCAGGTAGGGCAGTGGTCGCGCTGCGCGCGCAAGGCCAGGAACCAGGCCTCGCAGCGGGGCGGGGACGCAGGGGACTTCGGGACCCATGGCGGCCTCCAGATCCGCCCCCGCACCGAGTCACCGCGTGGCTATGGGAGTACCTCGCGCTCAGCGGATCGGCCGACCGGTCCTCTGGTGCATCCTGGGTTGATCAGCCAACACGACATTCCCTGGTTGAGCCGTCTCGCAACGGGAGACGGCAGGCGGCCAGAGAGGTCCGCTCTCCACCACGGGCCAGCCTCGTCGGTCCCCGCGGCCAGTTCGCGCACCAGCGCAGGCATAGCGGCCTTGGCAACTGTCCCCCAGGCGCCACATGTCAACCAGTGCGCTGCTGGGCGCTGGCGACCTGGCAGGCCGCAGAGATGACCCTCTTCGCCTCGCGGCCGTCGTCAGCGCCCCCCGTGGTGCCCCCCTGCGCCCGGCGGGGTCAGGTAGGTGCTCCGCAGGGCATCACCCCCCCGAGTACACGGCGTGCGCCAGGCTCTTGAGCACATCCACGCCATCGAGCTTCGTCAGCCGGATCAGCCGTGACTTCGGCGCGAAGCGCTCCCAGTCCGCCATCTCCTCGCGGTGGCCGATGCGACGCAGCCAGGTCCAGTGGGCCGGGTGAATCTGGGCCGAGTCCATGTCCCAGTAGGCGAAGCTGTCGACACCGGCCCCGTAGGCCTGGGTGACGGTCTGCGGGCTCATCGCCGTATCCCCCCGGTAGCCGGTGAAGAGGATGAAGCGGCAGCCGGACGCCTGCCCGAGCTTCATGTAGTCCTCGTCGATGCCCTCCTGGCAGATGACGCTGTCGAGCAGGCCGTCGCGGATCCACGCCTTGACATCCAGCCCTTCCTCGAGCGGGGTGCCGCCGAGCCAGACCTTCCGCGTGCTCGGCCACACCCACACCGACAGCTCCCGCCGCTTGCCCTGCTCACGCCCGACGCGCTCGAGCACCTGCCTGACCTCGCGGACGAACCGCGTCATGAAGCTCGCGCGAATGGCCTCCAGGCGCGGGTCGCTCGGCTCCACCTCGCGGGCGTCGCCCCCGTACTGTGCCCGGAAGGCGTCCCGGACCGGCTGCTCGTAGCCCAGGAAGTGCGGCCCGCGCACGAAGCACAGGTTCACCCCGTCCGCATCGATCTCCCCGAGTGCCTCGCGGATGATCGCCAGCATGAACTCCTGCACCTGGGGGAACGCGTAGCTGGCCTTCTCGACGATCGTGCCATCGCGCAGGACCTGGCGGAGCTCAGGGTGGCGTCGGACGAAGTTGCCCGTGGCACCGTTCCATGGGCCGAACCCGCCGAGGATGCCCAGACGGAACATGAGGTCGAACTTCCGGCCCATCTCATGGACCCGCTCGGCGGCAATCTGCTGGGCGATGAGGCCACGGGCGGCGAAGTCGCGGAAGGTGTCATGGGTCTGTTTCTCCCCCCGCACGTAGTCATTGGCCCCCGCGCTCGCCATCAGCCGGGCCCGGGTATCGTCGCCACCCATGAAGACAGCATCCTTGACGTGAGTGGGGTAGTTGGTCGTCCCGCCGTAGTTGACCGCCCACAGTACCTTGCTCACGTCGGAGTGGCGGTACAGCTCAACCTGCTCCAGGATGTGCTCGGGGCGCGTGAACTCGCTCCAGTGGAAGTAGCTCATGCCATCAATGGTCGCGACCAGGTTCCGGGTATCGGTGCGGCTGCGGTCGCTCTGTACCGCCGCCGCCTGCTCCGGGGTGAGCGGCACCAGCTTGACGTAGGCCAGGGAGGCCCCCCGGGCCAGCAGGCCGTTCGACTTCCCCACTGCAAGGTCTCGCCCCGTCAGGTCCGCGGTGTCGAGGTAGACTTCGCGCAGGTAGGTGGCATCCTGGCTATCGGGGCTCCCAGGGTCGTGGAGCTGGCGGAAGGCCGCGTCGCCGCTCAGCTTGACCTTCAGGATCAGCCCGCCATCGTATGCGAACTCGGGGTGCCAATACCCCAGGTAGATCGCATGCCAGCCCGTCGCGTTCAGCGGCAGCACGACCTCCGGTGCCTCGATGAAGGAAGCGGCGGAGATCATCGTGCCGCTGACGGCTTCCGACTCGTACCGGGTCAGGCACCACTTGCCCGGCGCCATCCGCTCGGAGAGGGCGGACGGCGGGCGGCACGCCGACATGTCGCTGAGGGTGCGCTCGCCCGCGGCCCGGAGGTCAGACGCCGTGCCGAGGGCGAGCGCGAGTACCATCATGCCCTCCAAGACTGCGAGCCAGGCATCCGGTGTGCGTGGGAGCATGGCGTCCTCTCCTCTTCTTCGGTTGCTGCGGCGCGGTGGCCCGCCGCACGCGGCGTACGGGCCCCGAGCGTCAGACCGAGTCATTCACCATTGTCCGTCCTTGTCCCTTGCCCTGCCCCACGACGACTGCTATCATCTGCTCAGTAGCGCTTCTCTGATGCCAACGGGAGGGGGCGCCGCAGCCGTCCAGGGCTGCGCTCAAGGAGTTGCGCCATGAGAGCGACCATATGCGACGCTCAGGCGCTGAGGAGTGTCGGGCCCATCGACCTCACTGCCTACCTGCGGCTAGGGGGATGGCGGGAACAGACACGGCTCGCCAACGGTGCGGCGGCGGTATGGACCCGCAGCGACGCGGGCGGTGCCGAGTTCGAGGTGCTGGTGCCCTCGGACCGTAACCTGCGGGACTACCCAGTGCGGATCAGCGAAGCCATCGCGACGCTGGCGGTCGTCGAGGAACGCTCCCAGCTCGACATCCTGAGTGACGTCACCACGTCATCCGCCGACATCGTCCGCATCCCGCTGAAGCTCACCGCGGCCGCCGACGGGACGGTACCGATCGATGATGGGGGCCGGGTGGTGCAGCACGCGCGCGACATGATGCTCGCCGCCGCATGCGCTGCCGTTGAGCGGCGTGGCTACTTCGCGACCCGCAAGCCGACGCAGGCAGTCGAGTACGTCCGCAAGGTTCGGCTGGGGCAGACGGAGCGCGGCAGCTACGTGTTGACACTGCACTCGCGAGTGCCTCCTGCGTTGCAGCCACAGATGTCCTCCGCAGGCGAACAGGACGACGACGAGCCCTTCGAGCGTCAGGTCACCAGGACGTTGGCCCAGTCACTCGCCGAGGTGAGAGCCGCGGCTGAGCAAGCCGCCGCCACGGCCGACCTGTGCGCCTTCGAGCAGGCTGTGCGGCTCGGCGTCAGCGCGAACCTGTGCGACGCGATCGTCGGGATGGCCGGGCAAGATGACCTGTCCGACGTCGAGGTGAGACTGACGTGGGCGCGAACACGGCCCGGACCACCACAGACTCCACACAACGTGGTCTTCTCCGCTGACGCCCTGCCCGTGATCGCCGAGGCGGGCAGGCTCCTGAAGGAGAGGGCGCCACTCGAGGTCTCTGAGGTCGACGGCTTTGTGGTGCACCTTGACCATGAGCCCGATCCCGCCTCCCCCGGTCGCATCACCCTTCAGGGCGTAGTGGAGGGGCGACTACGGAAGATCAGTGTGGAGTTGCGTACCGAGGACTACCAGCAGGCGGTCGAGGCACACCGGGCCTTCGAGAAGGTTCGGTATAACGGTGAGCTAGTGCGGGAGGGGCGGACCTTCGTTCTCAGGAACCCTGCACGCGTGCCGTATGTGGACGTGGAGTAGCATCGGCACCGGAAGCGGGTCCGGATCGAGTCTGGACCGCCGCGCGCGGGTGAGGTGAGAGAGATGCCCCGTTCCTCCGCCGTGGCACACTCGGCGAGTGCAGCCCTCGCCGTGCTCTGCGGGCTGCTTGCCCTCTGCCCCGCCGCCCTGGCAGCCCAGTGGCGCACGGAGGACGGGCTGGACGTCGCCTTCTCCGACGAGAGCGGCCGGTTCGAGCGCATCGCCGTGGACGGCCGCCCGCTGGAGCTCGCGGCCGGTGGGGGGGGCCTCTCCGTCCGCGAGTTCACCCGCGATCCGGCGGCGCCGCCGCGCGTGGTCTTCAAGCTCGGTGCCGAGGGGCAGGAGCAGACCTGGTCGCAGGCCTCGTTCGCCGACTGGGAGGCGCACGGCGACTATGCCCGGCGGGCCACCGGCGGCGCGCCCGAGGGCGAGGCCTTCCTCCAGCTCGGCGACGGCAAGAACGCCGGCGTGGGCATGGCGGCCACCGGGACGATGCCCCTGACGCCCGGCGGTGACTGCACGATCTCATGGTTAGGTCGGACCCCTAAGGCCGACCTTACCTACATCCTCTGCCTGCGGCTGTTCGACCGGCAGGGGAAGGACATTACCGCCAACGTGGCGGCACCCCCCGGCTGGGCCTGGTCTCCCCACTCACAGGCCCACTACCGCTGTGACCTGAAGCACACCAAACCAGATACCTGGGAGCGGCTGTCGTGCGAGTATGCGGTGAACGAGGAGGTCGCTGCGGCCCGGCTGTCGCTGCGGGTCTACATCGGGGGGAACCTGCGGGCCGACATTGACGACGTGCAGGTGGCGGTCACGGGCGGGGGCTGGGGCGACGAGCTCGCCGTCAGCGGGAAAGTGGAGGCGACCGGGGACGGCCTGCTCCAGCGGGGCGAGCTTGCCTCGGCGGGACTCAGATTCGAGACGCGTTACGCTCAGGAGGGGGGGCAGCTCCGGGTGAGTGCCGAGGTGTTCGCCACCGACCCGCAGCCGCGCGGCCACTGCCTCCGTCTGAGCTACCGCGTGCCGCTGTCGCTGGCGGGCTGGACCTGGTCCGGCGACGCCTACCATGACGAGGTCATCGCCGCCGGCAGGCGCTACGAGGACAGCTTCGGGTTGGCCGGGCATCGTCTCAGCCGCTACCCGCTCGTCTCGGTCAGTCGGGGCGCGGCGGCTCTGGCCCTGGCCCTGCCGCTGGACCAACCCGCCCTGCAGACGCTCTTCGCCGCGGCAGACGGCCTGACGAGCAGCGTGGACCTCGGGCTCTCCCCCCACGCGCCGCGGGCGCGCGGCCGCTTCACCTTCAGCCTCTACCGCCACGACCCGGCCTGGAAGTTCCGGGCAGCCCTGGAGCGCTACTATGCCCTCTTCCCGGCGCTGTTCAAGCCGGCGACCGACCGCACGGGGGCGTGGACGCTGCGGCTGCCCGCACCGAAAGATGCCGCCCCTGAGGACTTCCGCCTGGCGTTCTACGAGTGCGGCGGACTCACGCCCCAGCAGCGCGAGTTCTGTCGGGCGCACGGCATCTTGATGCTCCCCTACGCCGAGCCGATGGGGCGACGCCAGGCACTCGGGGAGGCGAAGTCCAGTGCAGACTTGCCGCCCTATCCCCAGCGGCTGGCGGCGCTCAGGGAACTTGCCGAGAAGGACAGCGAGGGGAAGAAGTGGAGCGGAGCACCCCGCCAGGAGGCGGCCCAGTCCACGCTCATCTCGCTGCAGCTCGGGGCGGACGGCCTCGCGGCCTACCTGGTCGACTACTACACGACTTGGTGCCAGTGGTGGCAGCTCAACACCGACCCCGACTTGCCAGAGCCGAGCGCGGCCTCGGTCTGCCGCAAGTACGAGATCGACCCACTCCTCGAGTGGGCCGACGGGGTCTACCTCGATAGCGTCAGCCCCTACTTCGGGCGGTTCGAGGACCACTTCTTCGACGAGGTCGCGCCGTTCGTGTTCTCGGGTTTCAACGTGCGCCGGGATCCCGGGAGCGTGGTGCTGATGGGAAGCTCGATGGGCGGGTACTGCGTGCTGTCCTATGCCATCCACCGGCCC